>JACREB010000185.1 GCA_016218475.1 Nitrosomonadales bacterium
GACGATAAACGGTATAACCCGAAATCGAATGGTCAGAAACGGATTGCGATTCCAAATCGCCGGAATAACAGATCAAGCTGTACTCATTATCAATATTAGCTTGTGGCAAAATTACCTTGAAAACAATCGGACAGTAGTGTTGCGCCACATGAAAATATCCAGTGCAATGCGCTTCGCCTTTTGACAGGACAGCTTATTGGCACCCATTACTTCATGCCGCCATCCGCTCAAATGAAAAGTTGGGCAGATCGACCCGCTCCGCCGCATGCTCAATGGTAATGCCGCAAACCTTGCCACTCTCGTCGAGATCTAGCAGCGTATTTTCATCCACGTCGTTGGTCTCGGCGACTTTTACGGCGCGCAGCTCGATATAGAGTGTATCGGTATCCTGAAAATATTTAATCTTCATTTTTGAATCTCCTGTCGAAGAATGCATTGTGAACCGTTTCGCCATCCGGTAACAGAACAACACGAAGGAATCTGTCATTGGCTTCAGGTATGGCTGCCCAACGGCGTATCCGCCCATCTGATTGGATGACCTCCTTGTCTGGATGTTCCATTACCCGCCGTATCCATTCGAACTGGATGTCTGTCCGATCCGGGCGAATTCGCATTATCTGAAAATATTGGGTGAATTCCACAATGGCGTATCAGTGCCTGAAATGCCGATAGCCGGTAAACACCATCGCCAGCCCGTGTTCATCGGCGGCAGCGATCACTTCCGCGTCGCGCATCGAACCGCCGGGCTGGATCACGGCTTTCGCACCGGCTTGCGCCAACACATCCAGCCCATCGCGGAACGGGAAAAAGGCATCGGACGCGACCACCGAACCGGCCAAACTCAATCCGGCATTCTGCGCCTTGATGCTGGCGATGCGCGTGCTGTCCACGCGGCTCATCTGCCCCGCGCCGACACCCAGCGTCTGTCCGTTCTTGCAGAATACGATGGCGTTTGACTTCACGTATTTCGCCACACGCCAGGCGAACAGCAGGTCTTGCAGTTGTTCGTTGCTTGGTTGAATTTTGCTCACCGCCTTGAGCTGCGCTGCCTGCACGTTCAGCGCGTCCGGCGATTGCACCAGCAGGCCGCCGCTGACGCGCTTGAAGTCGAACAGGTTGTGCGCGTTGGATAGCGGCACGGTGAGCACCCGCACATTCTGTTTCGCCGCCGTGATCTTGAGCGCGGCCTCTGAAGCGGACGGCGCGATGATGAGCTCGACGAACTGGTTGGCGGTGATCTGCGTCGCGCTGCCGGCATCCAGTTCGCGGTTGAAGGCGATGATGCCGCCGAATGCCGAGGTGGTGTCGGTCGCGTAGGCCAGCTTGTAGGCATTCAGCGCATTATCGGCGATTGCCACACCGCACGGGTTGGCGTGCTTGACGATGACGCAGGCCGGTTGCTCGAAAGTTTTGACCAATTCCCACGCGGCATCGGCGTCGCCGATGTTGTTGTAGGAAAGCTCCTTGCCCTGCAATTGGGTGTAGTCGGCGATGCCGCCCGGAACCGGGTTGAGGTCGCGGTAGAACGCGGCGCTCTGGTGCGGGTTCTCGCCGTAGCGCATGTCCTGCACCTTGGCGAAGTTGAAATTGATCTGCGCCGGAAACGCGCTCCTGCTGCCGTCCACATCGATCGCGGTGAGATAGTTGCTGATTGCGGAATCGTAGGCGGCGGTGTGCGAATAGGCTTTCTTCGCCAGATTGAAACGGGTCGCGCCGGATATCTCGCCTCCGTTGGTCTGCATCTCGGCCAGCACGTCCGGGTAGTCGGACGGGTCGGTGACGATGGCGACATGCGCATGGTTTTTTGCCGCCGCACGCACCATGGTCGGGCCGCCGATGTCGATATTCTCGATAGCGTCCTCAAGCGTGCAGCCGGGCTTGGCGACGGTCGCCGCGAACGGATACAGATTCACCACCACCAGATCAATGGTCGGGATGCCGTGTTTTTCCAGCGTGGCGACATGCTCCGGCAGATCGCGCCGCGCCAGGATGCCAGCATGGACTTTCGGCTGCAACGTTTTCACGCGCCCGTCCAGCATCTCCGGAAAGCCGGTGTAATCCGCCACTTCGGTGACCGGAATGCCATTGTCGGCGAGCAGTTTGGCGGTTCCACCGGTGGAAATTATTTTTGCGCCAAGCTGATTCAGACCCTGCGCGAATTCGAGAACGCCGGATTTATCCGACACGCTGATGAGTGCTTGTTTGATTGTTGCCATGGTGGTTTCAGAGAAAATAAATGGGGCAGTAAGTAGGTCGGGTTTCACCCGACATGTCGGGCTGAGCCCGACCTACGAAATTCCGTGCTGCTGCATCTTCTTGCGCAGGGTATTGCGGTTGATGCCGAGCATTTCCGCCGCACGCGTCTGGTTGCCCCCGACGTGTTCCAGCACCATTTCGAGCAGCGGTTTTTCGACGCAATCCATCACCATGTCGAACATGCCGCAACAGGGTTCTTCGCCATCCAGATCCTTGAAATACTCCTTGAGTGTCTTGCGCACGTAACGCGCCATGTCGTTTTCGTTTACCAAACAATCGCTCATGCCGCCAACCTTTCAATGTATTGCAACCGCGCCCCATGTTGTGCATGTTGCGTGAAAAAATCGTCCACTGCCGCCAACTGGCCGTCAACGCTTTCCAATTGATTCACCCTGTGGCGAAAATGGGCCGAACCGGCCAGTCCTTTGGTGTACCAGGAGATATGTTTCCGCGCCACGCGCAATCCGGTATGCTCACCATAAAAGTCGTACAGTTCATGCATGTGCTCCAGCAGCACGCGATGTATCTCTCCGGTTTCCGGCGCGGGCAGATGCGCGCCGGTTTTAAGGAAATGGTCGATTTCGCGGAACAGCCAGGGGCGGCCTTGTGCCGCGCGCCCGATCATCACGGCATCCGCGCCGGTTTGCTCCAGCACGTATCCGGCTTTCTCCGGTGTGTCGATATCGCCGTTGGCGATGATGGGGATATTTACGCTGGCCTTCACCGAAGCGATAGTGTCGTATTCGGCATCGCCGGTGTAGGCGCAAGCGCGTGTGCGCCCGTGTATCGCGAGTGCCTGTATGCCGGCCGCTTCGGCAATCCTGGCGATGCTGACCGCGTTGCGGTTCTGCTTGTCCCATCCGGTGCGTATTTTCAGCGTCACCGGCACGTCCACCGCGCCGACCACCGCTTCCAGCAATTCGGCGACCAGCGGCTCATTTTGCAACAGCGCGGAACCCGCCATCACATGGCAGATTTTTTTTGCCGGACAACCCATGTTGATGTCGATGATTTGCGCGCCGCGATCCACGTTGTATTTTGCGGCCTGTGCCAACATCCCGGCATCTGCTCCGACAATCTGCACCGAAATCGGATCGGCTTCGCCTTCATGGTTGGCGCGACGTTTGGTTTTTTCCGAACCGTACAGCAGCGAATTGGACGCCACCATCTCGCTCACCGCCATGCCCGCGCCCATGCGTTTGCACAACATGCGGAAAGGGCGATCTGTCACTCCGGCCATGGGGGCAACGATAAGATTATTCCTGAGTTGGTAGGGGCCGATGCGCATGAGAGTTTTTTGCGAAGAATTGCAATTATAAATGAAACTTGGCGTCATGTTATGATTGCCGCCATGAATTTTTTACCGTGACTATTGGCGCAGGTGGCGTGAATAAAATTGCA
>JACREB010000186.1 GCA_016218475.1 Nitrosomonadales bacterium
CAATTCTCGATCCTCGTCGGTAAGATGCAGTTCGGTCTGTCGCATGGCTGGCTCCTCGTCATGGGGTGGGCGTACGACAGTATAATGCATGTTTCGTTATTTATGTGTTGTTATACTAGCCATTCGACTAGGCTGCAAGCGGGAGAAAGGACAAACGAGAAAGACACTTGTTAACCTCGCCCGACCTACATTTGATTCCGCCTGCGGATTAGATGATAGCACCCGAAATACCGAAATACTGTAAAATCCGCCAGTCGAAAAATCAAGCCAGTACCGGGAGAAGCCTTGCCGCATCGCAACAGCATCAAAACGCTGCTCATCGTGGATGACAGCCGCGTATCGCGCATGATGATACGTGCCTTCGTACTCGCCAAGCACCCTCAATGGATCGTCATCGAAGCTGTCAGCGGCAATGAAGCGCTGGAAATTGTCGACCGCGACACGCCCAATTACTGCACCATGGACATCAACATGCCGGGGCTAATCGGTACCGAGGCGGCAGCGCAAATACTCGCCAAGTATCCGGGCATCCGCATCGCCATCTTTTCGTCCAACATTCAGGAAGCCCACCGGACCCGCGCTGCCGCCCTCGGCGCGCGGTTCGTCGCCAAACCGGTCACGGAAAGAACCGTGGCGCAGGCGCTCGAATTTTTTGAAAGCCAAACATGAATTCGTTATCTGAATTGCAAATGGATGCGCTCACCGAAATTTTCAACATCGGCGCGGGCCGCGCCGCGTCCAGCCTGAGCGAGATCGTCGGCGACGAAGTAAAGCTGTCCGTGCCGCGCGTCCAGCTCTATCAGTCATCCGAAATCAACGCGGAAGTGTTGTCGCTCAACAGCCCGCGCGTGGGCGCGGTGAAGCAAAGTTTCAGCGGTCCTTTCGACGCCGACGCCATGCTGCTGTTCACCGAAGAACGCGCGATGGAAATCGTGCATGACATGATGGGCTCGCAAGTAGGCCTCGAAGAGATGGTCGAATTCGAGCAGGAAGCCATGTGCGAACTGGGCAATATCATATTGAATGCCTGTCTTTCCTCGATGGCGGACATACTCAGCCTCACATTGGACAGTTCGCTGCCGGTTTATTCCGTCGGCGAAACGGACATGATTCTGCGGCAAATTGTCTCGGAAGCGAACCAGCCCGCCATGCTGGTGCTGCATATTGACCTGGCCATCGAGAAACGCCTGTCGCAGGGCTATCTGGTGTTCCTGCTGAGTTCCTCGTCCCTGCAGGAACTGCTGACCCATATCGACCGTTTCATCTCCGGCATATGAAAGCCCGGCAAGCATGAATTCCGTTCCAGCCAACCATGCCTTAAACTGGGAAGAAATCTGGGATGCGGTCAAACTGGGCCTGATCCTGATTGACGGCGAAGGAAAGGTTTTACTGTGGAATGACTGGGTGTCCAATCATAGCGGCATCCCTGCCGAATTCGCGTTGAGCCACTCTCTCGAATCATTGTTTCCCGACGGGCTGTCCATCCCTTTCAAAACGGCCGTCAAAAACGCGTTGTCGCACAAATTGCCGATTATCCTTTCCAACGCGCTGCATCGTTCGCCATTGCCGATTTACCCGTTGCCCATCACGCAACATGAGCAAAAACGCATGCAGCAATCCATCACGATTACGCCCATTATCGTCAGCGAGGAAGAGCACCTTTGTTTGATCCAGATTGCCGATGCCAGCATATCCGTCAAACGCGAAGGGGTGCTTAAATCGCATTCCGTACGGCTCAGCAAAGAAGCCACCACGGACGGGCTGACCGGCGCATACAACCGGCGCTTTTTCGACGAGCGTTTCGCCGCCGAATTCGGCCGCGCGCAACGGCAAAATATTCCGCTCTCCCTGATCATGCTGGATGTGGACTACTTCAAGCTCTACAACGACAACTACGGGCATCCTGCCGGTGACAAGGTGCTTATTTCGATCGTGAAAGCGCTCAAATCGCAATTGAACCGCCCCACCGACGTGGTGGTGCGCTATGGCGGCGAAGAGTTCGCCGTCATCCTGCCCGATTCAGAAATGGAAGGCGGTCGGATAATTGCGGAGAAGCTGCGCGTTGCCGTTTCCGGCCTGAACATCCCGCACAGCCAATCGAAGGTGTCCAACCACGTAACCGTCAGCATTGGCGTCGCAGCCTATCAATCCGGCAGTGCCGGCGATGCGGTCGGTTTGCTGAAAACAGCGGACGCGGCTCTTTACGACGCCAAGCATAGCGGGCGAAACTGCGTGCGGAATTTTGTTGCCCCGGAAGCGGCTGCACCATAGGCGCAAAATGGCTGCACGCAGGAAGCATCGAATTTTGCAACAACTCTGAACCAAAGGAGCGTCATGCCTTTAGCAACGCGCAAGAAAACGGCCAAAACGGCAAAGAATATCGACACCAAGCTGTTCGTGCTGGACACCAACGTATTGCTGCACGACCCGACCAGCCTGTTCCGTTTTGAGGAACACGATATTTGCCTGCCGATGTTCGTGCTGGAAGAGCTGGACAACAAGAAAAAAGGCATGACCGAAGTGGCGCGCAATGCGCGGCAAGCCAGCCGCTTCCTGGATGAAATTGTCAGCGATGCGCCGCACAAGATAGAGGAAGGCATCGCGCTGGATTCCGCAACATACAAGAACTGCACCGGGCGGCTGTACCTGCAAACCAGCTTCATCAAGCACGAGTTGCCGCAACATCTGGAACTTGGCAAGGCGGACAATGCAATCCTCGGCGTCGTCATCGGCCTGCAACAACAGCAACCGCAGCGTTCGGTAATCCTGGTCAGCAAAGACATCAACATGCGCATCAAGGCGCGCGCGCTGGGCCTTGAGGCACAGGATTATTTCAACGACAAGGTACTTGAAGACAGCGACCTGCTCTATACCGGCGTGCTGCCGCTGCCGGCGGATTTCTGGGACAGACACGGCAAAGACATGAAGTCGTGGCAAAAGGAAGGCCACACTTATTACCAGATACGCGGCCCGCTGTGCGCGGCATTTTTCGTCAACCAGTTCGTCTACAAGGAAGATGACACGCCGTTCTATGCCGTGGTGCTGGAGCAAAACGACCAGACAGCCCTGCTGCGAACCCTGACCGACTACACCCACAGCAAGAACAACGTATGGGGCATCACCGCGCGCAACCGCGAGCAGAATTTCGTGCTCAACCTGCTGATGAATCCGGAGATCGATTTCGTCACGTTGCTCGGGCAGGCTGGAACAGGAAAAACCCTGCTGACGCTGGCTGCCGGGCTATTTCAAACGCTGGAAACAAAATTGTATTCTGAAATCATCATCACCCGCGTAACCGTTCCGGTGGGCGAAGACATCGGTTTCCTGCCCGGCACCGAGGAAGAAAAAATGACACCGTGGATGGGCGCGCTGGAAGACAACCTCGACGTGCTGAATAAATCCGACGAGGATGGCGGAGACTGGGGACGCGCGGCCACACGCGATCTGATCCGCTCTCGCGTCAAGGTGAAATCGCTCAATTTCATGCGCGGCCGCACTTTCCTGAATAAATATCTCATCATCGACGAAGCGCAAAACCTCACGCCCAAGCAGATAAAAACGCTGGTGACGCGTGCCGGCCCCGGCACCAAGGTGGTGTGCATGGGCAACATTGCGCAGATCGATACGCCATACCTCACCGAGGGCAGCTCCGGCCTGACCTATGTGGTGGACCGCTTCAAGGGTTGGGAGCACGGCGGGCATGTCACATTGCTGCGCGGCGAACGGTCAAGGCTGGCGGATTATGCGGGCGAGGTGTTGTAGTGTTGTAGCCAGGATTCCGCTGCGCTGCATCCGGGCTTACGATCTATCGTTTACACTATACGAGATGAACGACTCCAAAAAATCCGATACCGAATGGCGCGAAGAGCTTATACCGGAACAATATCAAGTGTGCCGCCAGTGCGGCATCAAACCGGCATTCAGCGGCGCGTACTGGGATTGCCACGATGCAGGTATATACCGCTGTATGTGCTGCGGCAACGCACTGTTCGTCTGAAGCCAAGTTTGATTCCGGATCCGGCTGGCCGAGCTTCTGGCACCCGTACAAGGCGGAGAATGTCATGATACGAGTCGACACCAGCCACGGCATGAAACGCGTGGAAATTTGCTGCAAACAATGCGGCTCGCACCTCGGCCATGTTTTCCCGGACGGCTCGCCGCCCACCAACCTGCGCTTCTGCATCAACTCCGCCGCGCTGGCGCTGGATCGGGAAGGATGATGGGTATCGCTACTGATATGAGCCTGTGCAACCGACCAATTAACCATAAAACTCAAACATGAAACTGCTGTTCGACCTGTTCCCCGTCATCCTGTTTTTCATCGCGTTCAAAATACAGGGCATTTATGTCGCCACCGCAGTCGCGATCGCCGCCACCATCGCGCAGATCATCTGGACAAAATGGCGGCACGGCAAAGTCGATACGATGCTCTGGGTGAGCTTCGCCATCATCGCCGTATTCGGCGGCGCCACGCTGCTGCTGCAGGACGAGACCTTCATCAAATGGAAACCAACCGTGCTGTACTGGCTATTCTCGGCAATTTTGCTGTTCTCGAACCTGCTGTTCGACAAAAACATGATGCGCGCATTGCTGCATGAAAAAATCGCCATGCCGCTGCATGTGTGGCACCGCCTCAACCTGATCTGGAGCCTGTTTTTCGCCGCACTGGGCTTCATCAACCTGTATGTGGCGTTCAACTACTCCACCGATGACTGGGTGAATTTCAAGCTATTCGGCTTCACGGGGCTGATGGTGGTATTTATCCTCGCGCAAAGCGTGTGGCTGGCGAAGTACGTGGATGAGAAGAAAGAAAATAACTGATGCTTACCCTCTCCTCAATCCTGATAAAACCACTAGCCATTCGACTAAGCCCGCAAGCGGGCAAGTCGCTGGTTATCTCCCGCAGAAAGCCCCTCTCTCTAACTCTCTCCCGCCAGCGGGAGAAAGGACAAACGAGAAAGGCAATCTTAAATTCTCGGGAGAGGAGGCAATCGTATAGGTGCTTTTGATGTTATACGCGATCATTGGGCAGGATATTCCAGACAGCCTGAACAAGCGCATCGCGGCACGCCCGGCGCATCTGGCACGCTTACAGACTTTGCAGGAAGAAGGACGGCTGCTGCTGGCCGGGCCATTCCCCGCCGTGGATGCCGTCGATCCGGGCGCGGCGGGATTCACCGGTAGCCTGATCGTTGCCGAGTTCGCATCGCTAAAAATAGCCCGCAAATGGGCGGATGCAGACCCCTACGTCGCCGCCGGTGTGTACCAGCAAGTTACCGTGCAGCCGTTCAAAAAAGTCCTTCCGGCATGAGCCCGAGCCAAACGAGTAGTGCGTTCCAGCAAAACCGTTACCGTTCGCGGTGAGCTTGTCGAACCGCTAATCACGCGCAAATACTGGCCTTCGACAAGCTCAGTCCGAACGGTTTATTTGTAACTGCTTTAGAGCCTATTTCAGTAGGTTTCATGCCCCGCGCCGTTTGCCTGCGGGATGCGGTGCGAGGCGCGGGCTGCGCCGTGTAGTCATTCTCCACAAGCGGGCCGCAACGCCGCAAGGCGCCCGCAGGCAAACGGCCCTCCGGGTTGGGGCTGGGCGCGGCGTCTGCGGCGTTGCACCGCTTGCCAATGGAACGACCATTGGCAGCGCGCTGCGCCTTGCATCCATCCGCGCCCAGCCCC
>JACREB010000187.1 GCA_016218475.1 Nitrosomonadales bacterium
GCCGAAGTTGATGCCTGGCAGTTGCGCCGTAACACGGAGCAACGTGGCATCGAGTGGAAGTTCACCCGGCAGGATGCGGATACAAAAATGGCTCGGCATTATGTTTCGTAATTAATGGGTTTATATACTAGCCATTCGACTAGGCTGTCAAAAAACACCAGCCAAGTCGCTGGTTATGTCGAAGGGCGCTCAGAAAAGGCTTCGACAAGCTCAGCCCGAACGGACTTTGATTCACGATCTGGAAAGTATCTTGTCGGCATGGCAGGCGACGGCATCAACGATGCGCCCGCGCTGGCCGCCGCCGATGTCAGCTTCGCGATGCGCAGCGGCAGCGACATCGCCATCGAGGCGGCGGATATCACGCTGATGCACAACGATTTGATGAGCGTGGCGGACGCCGTTTCCCTGTCGCGCGCCACATTGAAGAAAATCCGCCAGAACCTGTTCTTCGCGTTTGCCTACAACGTGCTGGGTATCCCGCTCGCCGCGCTGGGCATGCTTAACCCGGTGATTGCCGGTGCGGCAATGGCGATGAGTTCGGTGTCGGTTGTAAGCAACGCACTGCTGCTGAAACACTGGCGGCCTGCTAAAAATCAGTAGCGTAAATCAGGAGGTCGCTCCAAAATACCTTGTGGTTCCCTTTAACCCAAATAGTTCATTAGAGAAATTCGCCTATCCTCCAATTGCAGCATTGTCTATGTGGGTTTAATGGACGTACCCGCCATCACCATGCACATGCCCATGCATCAGTTCTTCTGCGGTAGCCTGGCGCACACCCGTAACGGTGCAATTGAAGGATAGCGTCTTGCCTGCCAGCGGATGATTGCTATCTACTGTCACTTCATCGTCGTTTATTTCCACAACGGTATAAAGTGAAAAATCTTCTTCATCGGCATCTTCCGGTCCACCTTCAAACTGCATGCCGACAGTAACTTCTTCCGGGAATGCGCTACGCGCTTCGACTTGAACCAGTTCGTGGTCGTATTCACCGAATGCATCGTCAGGTTGCAAGGTTACGCTGCATTGGGTGCCTACATCTTTGCCGTGCAGCGCTTCTTCGACCAGCGGGAAAATACCGTCGTAGCCGCCATGCAGATAGCTGACCGGGGCATCGACTTTTTCCAGCAAGTCGCCTTCGGAGTCAAATAATTCGTAGCTCAGTGAAACAACGGTGTCTTTGGCGATCCTCATTTCAGTTCCTTTATCAGATTAAATATTTCCCGCGCGTGCCCGTGCGCGTGAACGCCATACATGACATGGCGCAGCTTGCCATGCTTGTCAATTACAAAAGTGGAGCGTTGAATAATATGTTTTTTATGCCCGTCTACTTCTTTTTCCTGCATCACGCCATAGCGTTTGCAAACGCGCGCATCGGGGTCGGAAAGCAATAATACAGACAGCCCATACTTGTCGCGAAACGACGCATGGCTCAGGCAATCATCGCGGCTGATGCCGACCACGATGACGTCCAGTTTGGCGAGGTCATCATCAAGTTCACTGAATTCATTGGCTTCCAATGTGCAGCCCGGCGTATCGTCCTTGGGATAGAAATACAGCACGACATTTTTTCTTCCTTGCTGCGAAGTGAGCACAAAAGTTTCCATGTCGGCATCCGGCAACTCGAAGTGCGGCGCTTCCATTCCGATGGCAAGTTGGACAGATTGCATTAATGTTTCTCCCTGCTCGGCATTTTAAACACTTTTTTAGCTATAGCCCTAGCTTTACGGATGATACTCCCGGATGGGAAGTTGACCACATTTCCATAAAGCGCGATTTCAAAGCGCGCGCATTTTCAGGATCATGTTGCGCAAAAATGCCGCGCGGATCGTCAAAATGGAAGCGTCGCACATAATGCGAATCGTCCGCGACTGCAAACGGTTCGGTAATTTGCTGCAAATTCTTTGGCGTCTGATAGATGGACATGCCGCTCCCAAACTGATGCAGCAGCGCCATCATGCGCGGGCATAGCGTGGACAAATAACGCGTGTCATGAGCCAGCACAAACAGCCGATGTGCGGGGTTTGCAAGCAAAAAACGGCTCAATATTTCATATCGTGCTTCCGCGTTAAAACCCAGCCCGTCGAAATCCTTGTCAAACAAATACAGGTTGTGCTGAGCAAGCTTGCACAACGAGTCCAGCGCATCGGTGTAGTCCGCAATACCGTTCAGTTTTGTGTGTTGCAGCGTGTCGTCACTCATGATTCGCTCCCGAAATTCAGGTGAGAAGAAATATAGCCGTTTATATATCAGCGGTAAAGCAGATTGCTTTATGGACACCCTTATGAACCGGCGCGCCGAATAATTAATCTGCGCTTCCCTAAAATTTCAAGCAGCCGGTTCATCGGCCTGTTGTCACGTATTTGCGCCCGATCTCAACTACCGTTTTACAACCTGATAACTGCTGGATTCAGGCCGGTTCGGACTCCATCCCAAAAAAACATTAACCACTTCAAAATAGTGGTCTGGTAAGGCTTCCACTGTTTCTGTACTTCAAAATTTACAAGGCCACGGCAACTTTTTTCGATATAATTGTTCTACTTTCGCGACTGCCGGAAAAACCTGCGGGTGACAGCTTTCCATCTCAATACTAAACTAAAGGCCAGCGATGCCAGGCATAACCAAAAACGACTTGATTATCCGCATCGGCGGCGAAGGTGGCGAGGGCGTTATTTCCGTCGGCGATTTCATCACCCAGGCCTGCGCGCATGCCGGGCTTGATGTTTACACATTCAAGACCTTCCCTGCCGAAATCAAGGGCGGGTACGCCATGTACCAGATACGCACCGGCACCGGGCGGCTCTACAACCAGGGCGACACCTTCGATATCCTCTGCGCCTTCAACGGCGATGCCTACAACATGAACCTCGCCAGCCTGAAACCCGGCACCGCTTTCGTTTACGACAGCCCGGGCGATTTCACGCCCGACATCCCGCCCGGCGTATTCGCTTATCCCATCCCGATGACGCAGACATCGAAAGAGATGAATAACCCGCGCGCCAAGAACATGGTGGCGATGGGCGCGCTGTCGGTATTGTTCAACATCCCGGTGGAATCGTTGCGCGAAGTGCTCACCGCCAAGTTTTCGCGCAAGGGTGAGGACGTGGTCAAAGGCAACCTCGCCGCACTGGAGCGCGGGCGCGAGCTGGCGAAAGCACTGGGCAAAACCGATCCGTGGACGCTCGGAACACCCAAGTCCAAACAGGATGTCGTCGTGATGTCCGGCAACAATGCCATCGGCCTCGGCGCATTGATCGCGGGGCTGGATTTCTTTGCCGCCTATCCCATCACACCGGCGACCGAGGTCGCAATCTATGTAGCCAAACATTTGCCCAAACGCGGCGGCACCCTGATCCAGGCCGAGGACGAGATCGCTTCCATTTCCCAGGTTCTCGGCGCTTCCTACGCGGGCAAAAAGGCGATGACCTCCACTTCCGGGCCCGGCCTGTCGCTGATGAGCGAAATGCTGGGCATGGCGTTCATGAGCGAACTGCCCTGTGTGGTGGTTGACGTGCAGCGCGGCGGACCTTCCACCGGCTTGCCGACCAAGCATGAACAATCCGATTTATTCCTGGCGATACATGGCGGACATGGCGATTGCGGGCGCATCGTGCTGTCCGTGGAAAGCATCCACGACTGCATCAACCTGACCGTGCTGGCATTCAATCTTGCGGAAAAATATCAGTGCCCCGTGCTGCTGCTTTCCGACGGTTCGCTGGCTTTCTCGACGCAGAACGTACCCTACCCGAACCCGGAAGATTATCAAGTGGTGGAACGCAAACGCTGGAACGGCGAAGGCGAATATCACCGCTATGTGCTGACCGAAGACGGCATTTCACCGATGGTTGATCCGGGCACGCCCGGAGGCGCGCACATCGCCACCGGCTTGGAGCACAATGAGATCGGGTTGCCCAGCTACACCTCAGCCAACCATGAAGCGATGCAGGCCAAACGTTTCCGCAAGCTCAAGGGCGTGGTGAACGATGTCCCGCCGACGGAAGTGGATGGCGATGGCACAGCGGATTTTGGCGTGATCGCCTGGGGCAGCACCATCGGCGTGGTGCGCGAAGCCTTGCAGCGCCTGCGCGCCAAGGGTTACAAGGTCAAGGGGTTTTATCCCAAGCTGCTGAACCCCTTGCCGGTAGAGCAGTTCGAGGCTTTCGGCGCAACCTGCAAGCGGCTGCTGTTGCCCGAAGTCAATTTCCAAGGCCAACTGGCGCATTTCGTGCGCGCGGAAACTTCGTTGCGCCCGGAGTCTTACACCATTTGCGGCGGGATGCCTTTCACGCCGGAGATGATCGTCAATAAAGTCCGGGAGGTACTGGCATGAACGCGCCTATTCATCCACAAATGCACTTGCATAAAGTTGAACTCAAATCCAAGGACTACAAGTCTGACGCGACATCGTTCTGGTGCGCCGGTTGCGGCCACTACGGCGTACTGACCGGATTATTGCGCGCGCTTTCCGAAATCGGCGTCGACCCGAACTATCTGGTGAACGTCTCGGGAATCGGCTGCTCCTCGCGCCTGCCCTACTTCGTCAATTCCTACAAGATGCATACCCTGCATGGCCGCGCCGGCCCGGTGGCAACCGGTGTCCAGTTGGCGCGCCCCGATCTTTCTGTGGTCGTCACCGGCGGCGACGGCGACGGTTTTTCCATCGGCGGCGGGCACATGCCGCATATGGCGCGCAAGAACGTCAACATGATTTACATCCTGATGGATAACCACGTTTACGGTTTGACCAAGGGCCAATGCTCGCCCACCTCCCGCCAGGTGATGAAGACCACCACCACCCCTTATGGCGGCCTGGAAGAACCGCTTGACCCGGTGCTGTATATGCTCACCTATGGCGCCACTTATGTCGGACAGGCATTTGCCGGCAACGTCAAACTGGCATCGCAACTGATCAGGGAAGGCATGGAACACAAAGGGTTCGCTTTCATCAACCTGCTTTCCCAATGCCCGTCTTTCAACGATATCGATACCGCCCAGACCTTCAAGGAAGCCTGCGACCTGGTGCCTGACGGCCACGACACGAGCGATCTGGGTGCGGCGATGAACGCGGTCAATGCCGCAAAACAGGCAGGCCGCATACTCACCGGGCTGCTGTACAAGACCGAGCGCCCGACTCTCGACCAGCGCATGGCCGAACTGGTTGATCGTGTCGGCGGGCACAAGGATTATGATCTGCGCAAGATCATCGACCTCGCGCGCCCATGACAAAACATGTCGACCACGGCAAATAAAAGCGGCCAGCAGCCAGATGTCGCCTTGACCATCAACGGCCTTGCCGTCAACGCGCATACCGGCATGACCTTGGTCGAGGCGGCGTGGCATGCCGGAGCCCCTCGCGTCACGGGGGTCGGCTGTATGGAGGGTGTATGCGGTTCGTGCCGCGTCATGCTGCGGCGCGGCACGAATGTGACGGTGGGTCTCGCCTGCCAGACCTTCGCCGAGAACAACATCGAGGTCGTATTCCTGCCGCCCGCATCGGCGCCCCGGCATCATTATGAAATCGACGATTTCAAGGATGCTTGGGACATCCATGCGCGCTTTCAGGATATTTTCCCCGAAGCGTCGCGCTGCCGTCACTGCCACGGCTGCGACACCTCCTGCCCCAAGGGTATCACCGTCGAGAACGGCGTTGCGCTGGCTGCCGCTGGCCGCTACCGCGAAGCGGGAGGGACTTTTTTCGAATGCGTCATGTGCGAGTTGTGCGACGTTGCCTGCCCCGAACTGATCGCACCGGCCCATGTGGGACTGTTCTGCCGGCGCGTGACAGCCCATTTTCACCTGCGCCCACCCAACCTTATCTACCGGCTGGAAGAGTTGCGCCGGGAGCGCCAGGGAGCCACACTGGCAGAGCGCGATGAGGAATAGTAACCGTAGGGTGGGCTCCGTGAAACATTTGGCCGGGCACCCGTATGCCCACCATGTCGGGCGGAGCCCGACCTACATTCATGATCGTTCCAACGCGGAGCTTGGGAACGATAAAAATGGCGTGAATGAAAATAATGAAGGCTAACTCAAAATGAGCAACGGCATTCCTCTGGCGGAAGCCCTCGCGCGCTACCGGCCCGATGCCGATATCGGGCTGCTGCCCGAACTGGCCGACCCAAAATTAGCGGATATGGACACGCTACTCAACACCTATCATCCGGATCACTTGCGCAATAGCGTGATCAAGCTGACGGTGGGAACCAACGCGGGCGACAGTTGCCAGCGCGAACTGGCCGGACTCCTGCAGGCCGAGGCATTCATCGACGAGGCCGATCTGGCCGGCACCCCGGTAACAGATATCGATGTACTGGTGATCGGCGGCGGCGGTGCGGGTTGCGCGGCGGCGCTGGCAGCGGCCGAAAAAGGCGCGCGCGTGTTGCTCGCCACCAAGCTGCGCCTCGGCGACAGCAACACGGTGATGGCCGAAGGCGGTATCCAGGCCGCCATCGAGCCGGACGACACGATCCAGCGGCATATCCAGGACACCTTGCGCGGAGGACACCATGCCGGCGATCCGGCGCTGGTGTCCGCGATGGCGGGGGACGGCCCGGAAGTGCTGCGCTGGCTGATCCGCCAGGGCATGCAGTTCGAACAGACTCCCAGCGGCGACCTGCATACGCGGCGCGCGGGCGGCATGAGCACCGCGCGCCTTGTCCATTGCCGCGACTACACCGGCCTGGAAATGATGCGCGTGTTGCGCGAGGCCGTCATCCAGCACCGCAGCATCGAAGTGTGGGAGCAAAGCCCCGCCGTCGAACTCCTGTCCAACGAGCACGGGCAGAAATGCGTCGGCGCGGTGCTCACTTCGCTGCTCGACAACCAACTGCGCATCGTCCGCACCCGCTCCGTGATCCTCGCCACCGGCGGGTTGGGGCGGCTGCACCTGAACGGTTTCCCGACCTCCAATCACCTCGGCGCAACGGGCGACGGGCTGGTGCTGGCCTACCGCATCGGCGCGCGTCTGCGCGAACTGGATTCATTCCAGTACCACCCCACGGGTCTGGTACACCCTTCGCACTTGTCCGGAAAACTGGTGACCGAAGGCGTGCGCGCGGCGGGTTGCCTGCTGGTGAACGGCTTCGGCCAACGCTTTATCGACGAACTCCAGCCGCGCGATGTGGTGTGCTCCGCGATCCTGCGCGAATGCGGCGAGGGGCGCGGCGTCCGCATCGACGACCAGCGCGTCGGCGTGTGGCTCGACACGCCGCGCCTGGAACGCGCCAATCCGGGCCTGCTGGAAAAACAATTCCCCAACCTGATGACGCGCACCCGCGTCTCGGGCATCGACCCGCGCACCGAGCCATTGCTGGTACATCCGACCCTGCACTACCAGAACGGCGGCGCGGTCATCGACGCCAACGGCGCCACCACGGTGCCCGGCCTGTACGCGGTGGGCGAAGTGGCGGGAGGCATCCACGGGCGCAACCGCATCATGGGCAATGCCCTGCTCGAAATCATCAGCTTCGGGCGCCGCGCCGGTATCGCGGCCACCGCCAACCGTGACCGGGGACCGAAAAAAGTCACCCTCGAACATGTGAACCGGCTGCGCCGCGCCCTGACTCTCGCCGACATGCCCATGACACAACGGGCGCCCCGGATATTGCCGGATTATGCTGCGGGAGGCGTATGGAAACGCTGAAGTTCGGCAGCGCCTACGGGAATCTCATCAGTTTTGAATAAAATGCCCTCAATTGAACCATACTTGGTACTCCTCCACCCGGATCGCCGCATCGGCGCCGACATGGCGCGCTGGCGCAAATCGGGTGGCGGCGAAGCGCTGGCCCGCGCCGCGCAAAACCCGGCTGCCGTGCGCGAGGAAGTGCGCCTCGCCGATCTGCGCGGTCTGGGTGGCAGCGGCTTCCCGGCCTGGCGCAAGTGGGATGCGGTCGCCGCAGAGGCGCCGAAGCCGGGCAAATATCTGATCGTGAACGGCAACGAAGACGAACCCGGCACCTTCAAGGATCGCATGCTGCTGGAAGAAACGCCGCATCAGGTGATTGAGGGTGCAGTAGTGGCGGCGCTGGCGGTCGGCGCCAACCGCGTCGTGTTCTACATCAACCCCGACATGGCGCGCTCGATTGCGGCGATGAGAGCGGCGCTCGAACAATGGCGTACATCGGACTTGTTGGAGCTCGCCTCGACCGCGCTCGGAAAACCGCTGGAGCTTGCGTTGCTGCCCGGCTCCGGGCATTACATCGGCGGCGAGGAAACGGCGTCGATGGAATGGATCGAAGAACGCTTCCCATTCCCGCGCGGCAAGCCGCCCTACCCGGCGCAGTCCGGCGTGCATGGCTGCCCGACCCTGATCAACAACGTCGAAACCCTGGCTCACGTATCGCACATCGCGATACATGGCGCCGCGTGGTTCCGCGCGCTCGGCAAGGCGCCGGGCACCGGCACCAAGCTGTATTCGCTGAGCGGCGACGTGCTGTATCCCGGCGTATTCGAGCTACCTATGGGCACGCCGTTGCGCGAACTCATTTTTGTGCATGGCGGCGGCCTGCTATCGGGCAAGCCGCTCAAGGCGGTGTTTACCGGCGGGCCTTCGAGCACCCTGCTGACGCCCGCCGACCTCGATGTGGCGCTGGATTTCGATTCCCTGCGTGCGCGCGGCAGCAACCTTGGCACCGGCGCGATGATCGTCATCTCGGAAGGCACCGGCATCGTCAAGCGCGTGGCCGAATACGAGCGCTTCTTCGCGCATTCCTCATGCGGCCAATGCAATTCCTGCAAGGTGGGCACAGCCACCATGAGCCGCCTTCTGGACCGGATCGACACCGGGCGCGGCACCGCAGCCGATCTCACCACCCTGGAAAATCTCTGCACCATGCTACCCGGCAGCGGACGCTGCCATCTCATCAACGGCGCCGTGCAACTGCTCGACAGCGCCTTCCGACACTTCCACGACGAGTTCAAACAAGCGTTGCGCTAATCCCAAAGCGCTGAAGGGCACATTGCGGCGTTAAAATCGAACTCGGAATGCTCATTTACCAGTATGTAAACTGCGCTTCCTCGTCCGATTTTGCCTTGCACTGCATCCATTGATCGCTTTGTGACAAAGAAGGCGCTGAATCACAAACAGACCTTGACCGGCAACAGCTTCCCGATGCGGTCGGCAAAGGCTTGCATGTTTTCTGCTGACAAGGCTGACAGGCGCGGCACTTCAGCTTGCATCGATGGGCGCGCCATACCATAGAGCAGCACGCCTTGCGGCTTGTGCCCGTCGCGCAACAGTTCCGAAACGAACCCGAGATAATCTTCTTCATCCTGCCTGCCCGGTGGCTCACCGTCCAGCGCGAACCAGCAGGTTTGTATCCAGGTCGGGCATAGTGCGATGGCCGTCACGAGATTGTCTCGCACCTTGTCCATGCTGGCGCTGGTGTCGTTGATGAGGCGCATTCCCGCTTCGCTGGCGCGATCCAGCTTAAACCACACTTCGCCGTTGAGTTGCGCCATGGCGCGCAAGCCTTGCTGCACTTCGCCGCGATACAACAAACTGCCGTTGGTGATCAGCACGGTTTTCACCGCTTCCGGCAAGCCAGCTTCACGGCGCACGCGATCGATGAGTTCAACGACCTGGGCAAATTCGGCGGCGCTGGTCGGCTCGCCGTTGCCGGATAGCGCGATGTCGCTGATGCGCCGCATGTCTTCCGGGACGCGGCTTTGCATGAAATCACCATGCAGAAGCTCGTTAAGAAAATCGCGTAGTTCGTTTTCCAGAACGGCGAGATCAACAGGTGGCGGCGCACCTCTCGTCAGGCCGGGAACCTGGCAATAGATGCAGCGCCAGTTGCAGGCGTTGTTGGAGTTGAGGTTGATGCCGACCGAGACACCCCCGGCACGGCGAGACACCACCGGGTAGATGTAGCGCAAAGCTGCGCTGTTGCGGTCGTGGTTTAAAGTGTTAAGTTTTGTGTCGCTCAAGGAAGCCTCAAGAAATCCATGGTTCACCCAGATGCCCAACATCCAGATGCCCAACATAAGGGTATCTAATCTTACTGTGTCACAAAGCGCTGAAGGGCGCATTGCGGCGTTAAAATCAGGCTCAAAATGCTCATTTACTACATGTAAACTCCGCTTTTTCGCCCGATTTTGCCTTGCACTGCATCCCTTGATCGCTTTGTGACAC
>JACREB010000184.1 GCA_016218475.1 Nitrosomonadales bacterium
CTCAAAATGCTCATTTACTACATGTAAACTCCGCTTTTTGCGAGTTGGGCGGCAACGGCAAGCCGCCCATCCCTGCTTGACCCGCTTCGCCCGATTTTGCCTTGCACTGCATCCCTTGATCGCTTTGTGACACAGTAAGACAGCCTGTAATATTGGCCGGATACAATGACGCAGATTTCAGCGCCGGTCAATGTTTTACACTAATTTTGCTTTTCACGCCGCTTATTCGTCCGCCTCCAGCCCTGCCAGAGCCCCGAATAATTCCCGTTGCGGCAACCGGGCGGCGCCCGGCTTTTCCTGCTTGAACCCGCTCAATTTGACGGGAAGCGGGCGAGTCCTGACACAATTGCGCTTCATCGGGAAAAATCCCCGCCCAATCCATCACCTGCGCAACCTCTTTTGCATCCAGTTCGGCAGCCATTCCCCGTTTTAACCGTGGCGGCAGACTGATTATACCAAAGCGCACGCGCATCAGTCGGCTGACCGGCAGCCCCATCGCATCGAAGGTGCGGCGCACCACGCGGTTGCGCCCTTCCTTTAACATCACGCGATACCAGTGATTAAAACCTTCTCCGCCTTCGTCCTGCAATTTTTCAAATTTGACCAGGCCATCCTCGAGCTCGACTCCATCCCTGAGCACCCGGGTTATCTGCTCTTCCGTCATCGAGCCCTGTACGCGTACCGCATATTCACGCTCCACCTCGAAACGGGGGTGCATCAGGCGATTCGCCAACTCGCCAGAAGTGGTAAAAATCAACAGCCCGCCGGTATTGAAGTCCAACCGCCCAACGGCGATCCACTTCCCGTCACGCAGCTTCGGCAACTTATCGAACACACTGGCGCGCTTTTCCGGATCGTCGCGGCTGACGATTTCGCCTTCAGGTTTGTGGTACAGCAACACACGTACAGCATGCTCCCTTTCGCCGACACGAATAGTCCGGCGCTCCGCTTTTACCAAATCCCCTTCTACCACGCGCATCCCCGGGGTAGCCGGTTCACCGTTCACGCTGACGCGCCCGGCTGCGATCCATTCTTCCATCGTGCGGCGCGAGCCGAACCCGGCCTGCGCCAATACCTTCTGTAACTTTTCGCCCTGCCCGATCATAAAATCTTCACGGTATGACAGACAACGCTGTTGTGCCGGTTTATCATGCTGCGATCTCGCGTCTTTCCAGAATGGCCTGCGCCAACGTGCCGCTATCTACCTGCTCCAATTCGCCGCCCACCGGCAAGCCGCGCGCGATACGCGACACCTTGATACCTTGAGCCTGCAGCAGGGTCGCCAGGTAATGCGCCGTGGCGTCACCTTCCACCGTGAAATTGGTCGCCAGAATCACTTCAGCCAATTTTTCTTCATGGGGCTGCTCCCGCGCGCGCTTGACCAGACGGTCAAGATGCAATTCCTTTGCTCCTACGCCATCCAGCGGCGACAGCCTGCCCATCAATACAAAATACATGCCGTGATAGCATTGCGTCTGCTCCATCATCAGCAGGTCGGCGGGCATTTCGACCACGCACAGCAAGCCGGCATCGCGCTTCGCCGAAGCGCACAACGCACATATCTCATACTCGGAAAAATTATTGCATTTGGAACAATGCCTGACATTCGCCGCAGCAAGTTCCAGGGCTTGCGCCAGATGGAGGGCGCCGGCACGATCCCGCTGCAATAAATGATAAGCCATGCGCTGCGCGGACTTTGGCCCGACACCCGGCAGGCAACGCAATGCGGCGATCAATTCTTCCAGATGTGAAGGCATCGCCAGCGGGGAAGATGGCATCAGAACGGCAATTTCATTCCTGGCGGCAGGCCCATGCCGGCGGTGAAACCGCCCATGCGTTGCTGAGTGGCGGCTTCCACTTTTTTCAGCGCATCGTTAAGGGCCAGCACAATCAGGTCTTCAAGCATTTCCTTGTCATCGGATAACACACTGTCATCCAGCGACACGCGACGCGCCTCATGCCCGCAAGTCATGACAACTCTGACCATACCGGAACCAGCCTGGCCTTCCACTTCTACGGTCGCCAATTCGGCCTGCGCCTTCTGCATGTTCTGCTGCATTTGCTGCGCCTGCTTCATCAGCCCACCCAATCCACCCTTCATCATTTTTCACCCTCCCATCTATCTCTATATTGGTTTAATCGATTCTGCTATCAAATTGGCGCCCAGCTCCGCTTGCGCTTCGCGCACAAAAGTATCCTGCGCAATCGAATCGCACGCCTGCTGCTGTTTGAGTTGTTTGGCCTGCTGTTCTACCGCAGCAGGCGTTGCTGTTCCAGTTTTGCCCAGCACGATATTCAACTTCACCGGCTTGGTAAAATAATCCCCCAGCGCTGCCTGCAATTTCCCGATTGCCGCCTTATTGGTTTGGAGGTGCTTATGCTCTTGCGATAAACACAGGGTGATTTGCCGATCAGAAAAACTTTCCAACGTACAGTGTTTTGCCAATTGCTGTGCCATGCCTTGCACGTTCAACTGTGCCGACACGGCGCCCCAATCCGGCTGGCTATCCGATACGGCCTCATTGTTTGAAGCGCTGGCACCCGATCCGCCGCTAATTTTAGCGGGCTCTGAAAAGGCATGCTCAGGTTTGCCGATTGGCGCATCTTTACTGCCTGCAACAACAGGTTTTGCATTTGGTTTTGCGGTGACAACAGCGGCGTGAGGCACAACCGGCATCGGCTGCGCCATGCCCCTGGCGGGCGCAAATGCCAACATGCGCAATAACGTCATGGTAAAACCGGCATATCCATCGGGAGCCAGATCAATTTCGTCGCGCCCGTGGATGACAATCTGATAAAACAACTGCACATCTTCCGGCGCGAACGATTGCGCCAACTCCAGCAAACGCTCCCTCTCGGGCTCGTCATCGCCAATTGCCTGCGGCACGGTCTGCGCCAGCGCAACGCGGTGCAACAATGTCGCCAGTTCCTGCAAAGCCGCATCGAACGCCACACTGCGCGCAGCCATGTTATCCGCGATTTCAAGCAGTGCGGCGCCGTTTTGCCCGCGCAATGCCTCCAGCAAATCGAACAGATAGCTTTGGTCTATCGCGCCCAGCATGGTGCGCACCACACCTTCTTCCACTTTGCACGCGGAAAAAGCGATCGCCTGATCCAGCAAGCTCAGCGCGTCGCGCATACTGCCCTGAGCCACGCGTGCGATCAGGTTAACCGCCGCAGGTTCAAAGGCAATCTGTTCCTGCTCCAGCACATACTGCAAGTGCCCGGAAATCAAAGCGGGAGGGAGTTGCTTCAGGTTGAATTGCAAACAGCGCGACAACACCGTAACAGGTATTTTTTGCGGATCGGTCGTCGCGAGAATAAACTTCACATGTCCCGGCGGCTCCTCCAGCGTCTTCAGCATCGCATTGAAAGCCGACTTGGACAGCATATGAACTTCGTCGATGATGTAAACCTTGAAACGCGCGCTGGACGGCGCATACAGCGCACCTTCCAGCAGCTCGCGCATGTTGTCGACCTGCGTGTTCGACGCGGCATCCAGTTCGATCAGGTCGACGAAACGGCCGCTGTCGATCTCCGTGCAGGCGCTGCACTCGCCGCACGGCGTGGCAGTAATGCCAGCCAGGCAATTCAGGGACTTGGCAAAGATGCGCGCGATGGTTGTTTTGCCCACCCCGCGTGTCCCGGTGAACAGGTAGGCGTGGTGCAGGCGGTTCTGCATAAGCGCATTGCTGAGAGCCTTGACGACATGCTCCTGCCCCGCCAGTTGCGCGAAGTTTTTAGGACGCCATTTGCGCGCGAGTACAGTAGTGGCTGACAAATTATTCCACGTTAAAAGAAATAGGCGAAATGAACTTGATTGATATTGATCCCTTGATTGGGCTTCTTGATGCTGCCGTTGGAAAGATGCTGGAAGCGGTAGCCAAAATCAAATTGCTGGCGATCTCCCATGCGCACGCCGAAACCGACATGGTCGCCAAACTGGAACGAGCTGCCAAACTTGCGGTTGGCATAAATAAAAGCCGGTGAAATCAAATGGAAACCAATCGCGGCTTCTGCATAAGGCGCAACCCAGGAGGGCTTTTTTTGCTGAAACCGAAACACCGGAGTAATACCAAAATCGGTGACTGTCTGGTTGTTACCGACAGGGCTATGGCCTCGCCATGTCCCCGCAGCGGCTTCCCAGAAGCCTGTTACCAGCCAGTCGCCCTCCGTAAACCACTTTTTTTCCCAATTCCAGATAACACCAACACGCGCGGTATCCGCGCTATCACCGTTGCCCACTTCAAAGGACATGCCATCGACAGCCAATGCATTGGCGCTCAGCAATAATGAGCAAAAAAACAAGGCATTTTTTTTCATCACACTCTCCAGTAACTTCACCCCCCCTATCCGACTTTCTCCCGCAAGCGGGATAACCAGCGACTTGGCTGCGGTCGTTTGCAGCCTGGTCGAATGGCTAGTTGTTTCACCCGGAAAGAACAGTCGTGAAAGGCAATTTATTACATTCCAATGACACCACAACAGGAGGCGAGCCTTACCCCCGGCACTTGCAGTAATTAGCTGTGGCTGCTTCCTTCCGGACCTGACCAGATTCACTACCCTGCAATGCGGGGAGACCCGCCAATTCTTTAACAGTGCTGCAACTCAACACAATCCGCGCACCACAAGAGTTGCCAAACTGCTTATTTGTTACACGGCACGCACCGGGATCATGCCGATACGTTTGCGCCATTCTGCCGGGCCCGTGTCATGCACCGAGATTCCCCGCACATCGACCGCCACCGTAACCGGCATGTTCTCGACTTCAAATTCGTAAATCGCCTCCATGCCCAAATCGGCAAACGCGACAACCCTCGCGCTGCGTATCGCCTTGGATACCAGATAGGCCGCGCCGCCCACAGCCATCAAATACACCGCGCCGTGATTCCTGATCGACTCGATGGCAACTTTGCCGCGCTCGGCCTTACCCACCATGCCGATCAAACCCGTCTGTGCCAGCATCATTTCCGTGAAGGAATCCATACGCGTCGCAGTGGTCGGGCCAGCAGGGCCGACAACCTCGTCGCGCACCGGATCGACCGGTCCGACATAATAAATGAAGCGGTTGGTAAAATCCACGCCGGCAGGCAGTTTTTCGCCGCGTTCCAGCATTCCGGCGATGCGCTTGTGCGCGGCATCGCGCCCGGTCAACAATTTGCCGGAGAGTAACACTATTTCGCCCGGCTGCCATTGCGCAATTTGCTCGCGTGTTATCGTTTCCAGGTTCACATGCCGCGCATCCTGCGCCGGATACCAATGCACATCGGGATAATCTTCGAGCCTGGGCGGCGAAAACGCAGCCGCGCCGCTGCCATCCAGTTCGAAATGAATATGCCGGGTCGCCGCACAATTTGGAATGATCGCGATCGGCTTGGAAGCCGCATGCGTCGGATAATCGAGTATCTTCACATCCATCACAGTGGTCAGCCCGCCCAGACCCTGTGCGCCGATACCCAGCGCATTAATCTTGTCGTACAACTCTACGCGCAACTCTTCGAGGCGACTCTGCGCGCCACGCACCTTCAGTTCGTGCATATCCATCGGCAGCATCAATGCCTCTTTGGCCAGCAGCACGGCCTTTTCCGCCGTCCCGCCGATACCGATGCCCAACATCCCCGGCGGGCACCAGCCCGCTCCCATCTCCGGCACACGCTGCAATACCCATTCGACGATATCGTCGCCCGGATTGAGCATCTCCAGCACCGCCTTGTTTTCCGAACCGCCACCCTTGGCCGCGATGCGCACATCCACTTTATCGCCCTGCACCAATTCGACATGAACAACCGCCGGCGTGTTGTCCCCGGTATTCTTGCGCTTGCCCGCAGGATCGGCAACGACGGAAGCACGCAACGTATTGTCGGGATCAAGATACGCCTTGCGGACACCTGCATTGACCATCTCAACGATATCCAGCGCCGCATCCCAGCGCACTTCCATGCCAACCCGCACAAACGCCACCACGATGCCGGTATCCTGGCAAAGCGGCCTATGCCCCTGTGCGCACATCCGCGAATTCGTCAAAATCTGCGCCATCGCATCCTTGGCGGCAGGCGACTGCTCGATCCGATATGCATCCGCCAATGCGCGAACAAAGTCTGATGGATGGTAGTAGGAAATAAACTGCAAAGCGTCCGCGACGCTATCTATAAAGTCCTGTTGGCGGATAAGTATCTCCGCTCCGGTCAACTCCATCACAAACACCTTAGATGTATGCCAATAAAGAACCGCGTAAGATAAAGGCTGGCGGCGCTTTGGTCAACTAAAAACCCGCGACATGCGACAATATGCCGCATGGTCAAGAGTAAAAGATTTGGTAGCATAGCGCAGAAACTTCGAAAAATAATTTAACGGAAGACTAAACTATGAAAACCAAACTGATGTTCTCCGCATTACTTTGCACTACCGCCAATGCATATGCCTCTTGCGGTTCATCATTTTGTGCGATGAACACTCACTGGGATACACAAGGGTTGGTGAATGACGATGGCTTGCGCATTGATTTGCGCTATTCTTACGCCAAAGCAGATACCCCGCGTATTGGCACTTCCAAGGTTGTCAATGTTCCGACCCTGTCTGCGGTTGACGCTGAGGTCGAAAATATGCGCACCATCAACCGGTCGCTTAATATGGATTTCGATTACCCGATCAATCATCAATGGAGCGTTGCAGCAGGTTTGCCCATGGTGATGCGCGACCACTCACATTCTATCGCCGACGGTGCCGGTGGCATTGCCGGCACCGAACAGAACAAATTCACCGAGCTTGGCGATATTCGCGTAGTAGGTAATTACAAGTTTGATTCCAACGAACACCTGTCCGGCAGTGGCATACGCTTTGGCTTTAAGCTGCCTACCGGTAAATCCAATTGGGAATTCATTGCTGGCTCCGGAAATCCGGCGGAGGGTGGGCTTCAGCCGGGCAGCGGTAGCACCGATTTAATTCTGGGTGCTTATCATTATCAGGGTATTGCTAATTCGCCATGGGGTTGGTTTGTCAGCGGCCAAGTGCAAACAGCAACAAGAACCCGTGACAACTATCGCCCAGGAAATGAGGTCGCTCTCGATCTGGGTACGCACTACACACTTTCTCCATCGCTCACCGGCCTGCTGCAATTAAATGCAAACTTCAAGGAACGCGACAGTGGCATTGGAGCAAAAGTCAATACGCACTCCGGCACGCACAGCTTGAATTTAAGCCCCGGTTTGAGTTTAGCTTTAGCACCTAAAACCAAACTGTATGGCTTTGTGCAACTGCCTATTTATCAGTACGCGAATTCCGACCCAAATTGGGCGCCGGGTGATCCTGTTGTTGGTCAATTGACCGTACCGTGGTCATTGTCTGTCGGAATTAGCCAAACTTTCTAAGGCATCATTTTACCAGCTGCTTTGGAGAAATCTCACCATCCGGTATGTGCCGGGAACTGCCCTTCGCCTCCGCCAATTGCACGCCTGTAAGCGGAACTTGGGCTTATCAGGAAAGGTCTCTTATGCGTATAAGGCATCCGACCACGTTTTCGATCAAGCTGATATCTATGGTTACACGGTTTGAGGGCAACTCTACCGCCACCCAATCGGTGTTATACCCGATATCGATATAGGTCGCGCCGCAGTCAAGGAGCGAGTTTATATCCTCCGCCCTGTTGTCTTGCGCCATTACGGGTCTTTGCTCCCGCGCGTTTATCTCCAGCGGCCATTTGATTGGCTGAGTCTTTGCGCCTATATGGACGGTAACCAACGGCTCGTAACCGCTTCCCAAATCAATATCTCCGAGATTTTCTGCCGCATATTCGACACCGTTGCAAACCCCGGTTATCGGCTTGAATATTTTGGCATCAGTCGCGAACATATCAAAATTCGCGTGAGGCTCGCTGACGTAAGATTTTTTATTAATTTGCGCGTCCACTTCAACCTTGGGCTTGAAGAGATAATTAAGGAATAACAAGAGCGCAACAGCACCTGCGAAATACAACATGCCCGTCCTTGACTCAAGTTCGGCCAATATGCCGGACAGTGTTTTGATTACAGCATCCACGATATCTCCAGCGGAATTCGTGGCTTGGTCTTTGGGCTGAGGGCTTGCGACTGGTTCTTTGTGAACGGCCTTTTGCTGAGGAGCGGATGCGTTCGCATCAGCCGGAATGGTGGAATCTTTATCAGGTTGCAAAGCCGCACCGTCCGGGGCTGCTATCAGCGGCGAGTTCGTTTCCGTTGCAGGCAAAGACACCCCGTTTTTTCGCACATCTTCGAAGGCCGGGGCAGTGACTATAAAATTCTTAAACCCGCTTCCTTGCCAATGAGGAGGGTTGTTGCAGTAAACGCCGACTTTGTACTCACCAAACCTAAGTCCTTTGGGAATCCTTACGCTAAGCGCCTTGCTTGTCCACGACAGTATCTCAAGCTTATTACCGCTTCCCATGTTGATTGCTGCGGTTTTGGCGCCCTGCGTGTCTTCCCACTCGCCGTACATTTCGAAAACGTCTCCGGGCGCGCCCGATGTTATGCTGAGAGAAGCAAGATTCACCTTGCACAGAGGTGCGTCTGCGGCTTCGGCAGACTTCACAATATCACTGGCTATAAAGTCCCGCCAAATTCCCGCCTGGGGTACATTGGAATAACCGGGCAGAAACATCAGCGCGATAAACATCAATACCAGAATCAGCTTATGCTTAAAAGACAAAGGCCGCATTTTCATGCCCTCCCAGAATTCGCCGCATTATAAGAGCCTATTTCAGTAGGATACCCTGTCGGAGGCTCCGCCGAGGGAAATAACCAAATGATCAAATCCTCTTGAAGGGGGCTTCCGGCTCGGATTGTACGGCTCTGGCTCCGCAAGCTGCGCCGGGTCTTCATTACTCCGGGTACCCTTTAACCTACTCACTGCCCGAGACGAACGCACCGGACAAGGCCGTCCTGCGCATCATGGAAGTTGCCGAGGCAGTTAGGGAATAAGCCCGGGAATAAGCCCACGTACCACGCGCTGGGCGTACCGCGCGCGCTGGCAGGGTGCCACCAATAGTTCGACGATGCCGTGGGCGGGAAAACCGTCGTGTTTATAGAGGGAAAGTAAACAGCGCCTTTTATTGATTCCAACTCCTTTGGGCTGGGAACCCGCCAATCAGAAAACCCCGCAAGCGTCAGCCCTTCGCAGTAGGTTATTGCGGCATCCCACGTCTTGGCTGTGACATTGTTCTGCTTCTGCCACATACGGCCCGTAACATTGTCCGTTATCGTGCCATTCCCGTTGTCGGTGCTTGATTCACCACCACCGCCGCAGCAGGCGGCTAAAATGAGGGAAGCAAACAACAATAGGGAGACTAACGAAAACGGGAAACGGTTTTTACCCATCGCAAGCTTCGTGCCAACAATGTTCATACCCTTACCCCTAAATATTTCAACACACTCACTAAAACGCAGGTTTAAACATCTGCTGATTATTAACAGCCGACCCCTGACTCATTTCGGGTTGAGTTTGGGAGAGTGTTTTTTCAGTATGGGCTTCATCAGTAAATCTTCCTTGATGACATGGTCGATCAGCCAGCTCCGCAACAAGTCGGAAAAACTTTTAACCGATGCCGCTGTCCATTTGTCTTCGATTTTATGTTTTAGCTGATCGATTTGCTTGAGCAATTCCTTGTGGGATTTGTGCAATTGCGGAACATGCGCATAGCCTGCGGCAGCGGCGATCTTTTCTTCTCTGGCAAAATGTGCTTTTGAAAACTGTGAAAGAGCGGCGAGCGCAACCGTCAGCTCACTCTGGTTTATTGTCACCATGTTTTTTTCAACCAGGTTGATAATTTCGACAAGATGCTTGTGATCGGCGTCGATCACATCATTCCCAACACTCAACTGTTCCCGCCATACCAGACCCATTTAATTCCCCCGGATTTGTCCTGAAAAATCGTGATTAATATTCTGTTACACAGTAGCCGGTAATGATGGCCGCAAAAATGGTGCTGAAACCCGCATGAAACAATGATCGCGTGTTTCAATAACGCGCACCCGTCCGGATGAAGGAAAATAGATAACTGTCCTTGAATAGATATCGCCCATTCAACCGGTTCACCGCCAGGCACGATGGTAAGCATGAAATGATTCATCCCGCCAATTCCGGAAACCCGATCCCGAATGCAGGCTGATATGCATGACACCAGTATGGTAAGAATACCTTCACCATGTTCGGTTACGCAATACTCGCCCGGCTTGATCCGGGCCAAATAAACATAACGTGCTAAATGCTGTCGTATTCATATGGCGTAAAAGCCGCATAAATACTGTGTTTCATAGAAATTTATGCGGCATTATTTATGTCGCTGTGTTTAGTTTCCATGAGCGGTTTTCGTGATCCGGCGCATAGCACACTCGCCCTGATGTATCGAAGAGTGAATGGCCACAAAGCAACGAGGCTCCGATACCTCGGCCCGAACGGTAGCAGAAAGTTTATTCGTGCCGGATCAATAGACAGGTATAATGCGCCCCACCCTGCACCAAACCAATCAGTGCGGCGGTCTCTGTAATCTTACTGTGTCACAAAGCGACCAAGGGATGCAGTGCAAGGCAAAATCGGGCGAAGCGGGTCAAGCAGGGATGGGCGGCTTGCCGTTGCCGCCCAACTCGCAAAAAGCGGAGTTTACATGTAGTAAATGAGCATTTTGAGC
>JACREB010000190.1 GCA_016218475.1 Nitrosomonadales bacterium
CTCAAAATGCTCATTTACTACATGTAAACTCCGCTTTTTGCGAGTTGGGCGGCAACGGCAAGCCGCCCATCCCTGCTTGACCCACTTCGCCCGATTTTGCCTTGCACTGCATCCCTTGATCGCTTTGTGACACAGTAAGATGATGTTGGTCTTAAATACCCATTGGGTTCGTATCTGCATCCTGTTAAAAGGCGACCATTCAGAGGAGCGCGTGGGCACAAAAGCGTGCCCACCCTTGTCGCCACGGGACTGGTAGCAAGCCATTTAAGTATTAGCGGATAAATCAAACGCCCCCTCCCCAACCCTCCCCCCGCGAGGGAGAGGGGGCGTTATTCAGCAGGCCAATCCATTTCCACCCATCCACAGTTGGCAATTTTACCGCGTGCGGTCTGTTCCGGGTTGTCCGTTGATAGTGCCAGCGCCGCGAGGATCGGATTTTCGTGGGACGCGGCCATTATTATTCCATCCGGGTGGCGCGCGGCGATTTCGTCCATGAAGCCGCGCAGGCGTTCCATCTGTTCCAGAAACGATTCGCCATGCTCCGGCTTGGTGTGCAATGGGTCGGTGCGCATCAGGTCGCGAAATGTTTCCACCGGCAATCCATCCATGCCGGTCTGGCGTTCGTTGATGCGTGCATCGATTTGCAGCGGGCAGGCATGATGGCGCAGCAGAATCTTCGCGGTCTGTTGGGCACGCGGGAATTCCGAAGCATAGGCATGGGTAAAACGCACCGTGCGCAATTCATCCGACGCGGCCTCGGCCTGCGCTCTGCCCTGCCCGGTCAGGTTTACTGCTCGTGCAGGATCATCGTTGATGTAACGAGCGACATTCGCTTCGCTTTCGCCGTGGCGGATGAAGAATATTTTCATTTATCAAGAGCGGAACCGGCTTAAACCTCCTCTGATTCCATTTCTCTATCAATAGTGCAATAACGTAGGGCGGGTTCTACCCGCCGGATACAGATGTCGGGCGGAGCCCGACCTACAAATTACTTCCCATTTGAAGGAGAAATGGAATGATATAACCACTAGCCATTCGACTAGGCTATCAAAAGACACTAGCTATTCTTAGCTATGATGCAGATGGTGAATTGTGCCCATAATCAGCCGCAAATATTTATAGCCACGCTGCATTGATTGAGACACTCCCAGAGGTGGCGATTTTTATAGAGAACCTATTGATTCGCTATGGGTAAGCACTATGCCTGATTTATCTCCTGAGCTGGAAAATTTCATTACCGAGCTTGATGCGGCAGTTGAAGCGCATCTAAACTGGACGCGTCGGGTAATGCGCTGTGCGGTGCTGCGCACTATGCCCGGCGAAGATGCGCTCGCCCCTCTGTCGCATACCCTATGCCACTTTGGTTGCTGGTTTGTGTCGAGGCAATCGGATTTCGAGAAGTTGAGTGTGCAGAACACAAAGCGGATCTTGGCCATACATCAGTCCATGCATGATGCCATCCGGTCTATTTGCGCAGATGTGCTCGCCGGGCGGCCGGGGCAAAGCGCAAATCTGGATGTTTTCGAACAAGCACAATCCGAGCTGATCGGGCTGCTGGCCTGGTTCAAAACGAAGTTTCTGGCCAATGCTGTGCGTCATGACCACCTGACCGGGCTTCCGCTCCGCTACGGGCTGGAAGAAGAATTCATCCAGTTGCAAAAGGTTTGCAAACGCAATAAATCGCTGATATATCTTGCCATGATCGATGTGGATCATTTCAAGCGCATCAACGATAACCACGGTCATTCAGTGGGCGATATTGCCTTGTCCCATCTGGCGGGCACACTCAAAAGCAACATACGTCCCGGCGAACCGCTGTATCGTTTCGGCGGTGAAGAGTTTCTCCTGCTGATGCAAACACAATTTCACGAAGAAGCTGTTTTGGCCGCCGAGCGCCTGATCAATGTGGTGCGCAGTGCGCCTGCCCTGATTCCACCGAGCAAACCTCTGGCAATGACAGTCACAATGGGGTTGTCCCTTGTCGGTGAAGACGAGGAATTGCGTAGCGTGGTCGAGCGTGCCGACAGGGCGCTTTACGAGGGGAAAAGTGCCGGGCGAGACCGCTATGTCTTCGCATCTGTCTGTACCTGAGCCGGGCAAGCCGGTGAACTCAATCGCAAGCAAGTATTTTTAGCCGCACAACCCAACCAGCGCGTCCATACCGGATACCGTCGTCACATCAGGCAGCTCATCTGTATCCGGCGGCTGCGCGGTTTCGATCTGGTGTTGCAGCACATGCAGATCGGCTTCAGAGGCATCTTTTCCCTGTGCTGCACGCAAGCCGACTCGTTCGCGCAGCACGGCGTGATCGACCTGGATATCCAGTATGCGGAACGGCACTTTGCGCCGTTGCGCAATTTCGCGGAGCAGGTCGCGTTGCCAGCGTTCGAGGAAAGCGGCATCGACGATCACCTGCCAGCCTGCGTCCAGCAGCCCGCCTGCCAGTTGCGCCAGATGTGTATAGGTGCGGCGGCTGGTTTCCTGCGTATACAGACCCCCATTTATCACGCCGCCGCTGTGCGCCAAAGCGTCAAAGCCTGCAAGACGTTTGCGCTCGACATCGGAACGCAGGCGGATCATGCCGCGATTTTGCAGCAACAACCGGGTGAGCGTGGTCTTGCCGGAGCCGGACAGGCCGTGCGTGATCCAGAGTTGCGCAGGGGTGTCCCGCGAAAGCTGTTCGGCCAGTTGCAGGTAGGCCCCGACTTCAGTATCACTGGCCTCGGCATTACCGGCTTCGGCATCGCCGCCGACCTGACCGGCGAGCAATGCGGCGATTTTGGCTCGCACCATGGCGCGGTACACGGCATAATAACGCAGCAGCGCTACACCGCCGTAATCGCCGCTCGCTTCCAGCCAGGCATTCAGGAATCGCATCGCCAAATCGCGGTGCTGGCGGTGCAGCAGATCCATGAAACAGAATGCGACTTCCGAGATGACATCGACCCAGCGCAAGGCCGGGCTGAATTCGATGCAGTCGAAAATCAGCACTTCGCCGTTCACCCAGGCCAGATTGCCCAGATGCAGGTCGCCGTGGCATTCGCGAATCCGGCCAGCGCGCTTGCGTTCGCGCATCAGCGGCGCGAGGCGCTCATGCTCGGCCACGCTCCAGTTTTGCAGTTTTTTCAGCCGAAGAATTTCTGCCGGTACGTCCAACCGTTCTGACAACAGCCGGAAGTTATCCTTCACCGGCTGGGCTATTGCATCCGGCTCACCCCACGGACTATCGGGCGGCGCGCTGTGGCATTCGCCGAGATGGAACCGCGCCAACCGCGCGGCGAGCATATCTATCTGCACGGCGCCCAGTTCGCCGCGTTCGTCCAGATGATCCAGCGTGGCATCGGGCGAAAACTGGCGCATTTTTACGGCATATTCGATGGCTTCGCACGGCTCATTTTCGGGTTGGGCGTTTTCGGGCTGGTCGTTGACATGCGGCGCATTTGCACTGCCGGTGATGGCGACCATGCCGAGATACAGTTCGGGCGCCAGCCGCCGATTCAGGCGCACCTCATCGGCACAGGCCTGCCGCCGGAGCGCCAGTGTGCCGAAATCCAGAAACCCCAGGTTCACCGGTTTCTTGATCTTGTAGGCATACTCGCCGGTGAGCAGCACCCAGGAGATATGCGTTTCGATCAACCGGATTTGCGTTACCGCGTGGCCGTAGCAGGCCTGGTCAAACAAGGCGCGAATCAGCGGCGGAAGGTTTCCGTGGTTCGTTGTCGGCGTGTGAAGCTGCATCGCCATTTTTCCTACTTCGCGCCGATTCCTGTCGGCTTGCCGTCAATGCTTTGCTGATTTCTTTCTTCCCAATACTTTTGTATTCCTTCGGGGCCTTTATTTTCGGCCCATTTCTCCAGTTGATCCCGTTCAGCCTTGAAATCAAGCAACGGTACGGCCCAGCCGCAGGAGGTCTGCACCAAATCAATCGAGACATCGATAATCTGGCGCGCTCCGGGAATCGCCGGAAAGAAGGGTGCGAGGCATTCCCATTCGGCGTCGCGCGGGTGGAACACCTGCGCCTGGCCATACAGGCGCAGGATCAGCGGCGCGCCTTCGAATGCGCAAAACATCAGGGTGATGCGATTGTTCTCAAGCAGGTGCGCCGCCGTCTCGTTGCCGCTGCCGGTGAGGTTGAGCCAGACGACGCGGTTTGCCGAGACGACGCGCAGGGTATCCATCCCTTTCGGCGACACGTTCACCCGGCCATCGCCGGCCGCAGTGCCCACAAAGAATATTTTCTGTCGCCGGATAAAGTCGGACAGGTCGTCGGTTAATTGTGAATATTGTTTAGCCATTGCGTGTTTGATTATCGCCCCGCCGCCGTCATGCCTTCCACCAGAATCGAGCCGCATTGCCGCGAGCCTTGCGCCAGTATGTCGTTGCCCACTGCGGCGATATTGCGGAACATGTCCTTCAAATTTCCGGCGATAGTGATCTCCTGCACCGGATACTGAATCTCGCCGCGCTCCACCCAGAAACCCGCCGCGCCGCGCGAATAATCGCCGGTCACGCTGTTTACGCCGCTGCCCAACAGCTCGGTGACCAGCAACCCGCGCGACATGGTTTTCAGCAGCCCGGCAAAATCCAGTTCGCCGGATTGCGTACCCGACGGTTTCAGGATCAGGTTGTGGTTGCCGCCCGAATTGCCGGTAGAGCGCATGCCCAGCTTGCGCGCCGAATAACTGCCGAGAAAATAACCGCGCAGCACGCCGTCTTCGACAATGGCGCGGCGCTGCACCCGCACGCCCTCGTCGTCGAACGGGCTGGAGGCCAAACCCTTCAGGATGTCGGGGATGTCTTCGATGTTGATGTGCGGCGCGAAAACCGGCTTGTCCAGATGGTCGAGCAGGAACGAGGACTTGCGGTACAGGCTGCCGCCGCTCACCGCGCCGGTGAAATGCCCCAGCAGGCTCGATGCGACCGGCGCTTCGAACAACACCGGCACTTGCATGGTGTCGATCTGGCGCGCATTCAGGCGGCGCACCGTACGCTCCGCCGCGATCCGGCCGACCTGTTGCGCACCCTGCAAATCCACGGCATCGCGCGCCACGCTGTACCAGTAGTCGCGCTCCATCGCGTCGTCCGCACCGGCGATCACCGCACAGCTCAGGCTGTGGCGCGAAGAAGGATAGCCGCCGATAAAACCGAGGCTGTTGGCATGCACGAACTGCCCCTCATGCACGTTCACCGTCGCGCCTTCCGAATTGCCGATGCGCGCATCCGAATCCAGCGCGGCCTGTTCGCACCGTTTGGCCAGTTCGATCGCGTCATCCGCCGGCAGATCCCACGGGTGGTATAGATCAAGATCGGGCCAGTCGCGCGCCAGCATGTCGGCATCCGGCAAACCGGAGCAATCGTCTTTGGCGGTATGGCGGGCAATCGACAGCGCGGCATCCACCGTATCGCGCACCGCCCGCGGCGAAAAATCCGAGGTGCTGGCGTTGCCGTGCTGCTGGCCGATATAAACGGTGATGCCCAAGCCTTTGTCGCGGTTGTATTCGATGGTTTCCACTTCGCCGTGACGCACCGTGACGGCTTGCCCGAAGCCTTCCGATATTTCTGCGGATGCGGCCGAGGCGCCGCGCTGCCTGGCATACGCCAGCATGTCCTGTGCGATGTTGCGCAACGCATCGGCAGAGTGGGAGAAGCGCGGGGCAGACGAAACTAAAGCATCCATGTAGTGAACGGCAAAATTGTGAAAGGCGTTATCATAGCAGCATCGACTAGCCACACACACTGCCATGAATCCGCACAATCCTGACAAAAACCCGAACAAAAACGACCGCGACGCAAACCAGCCACCGCATGTTCATCCGGGATATGACAATGATGAGCACGATGATGGCGAAGTGGAAGTCATCCGGCCCCAGGCGCGCAACGCAAATAGCACCGCCCAACGTGGCTGCGGCCTGCGCGACCAGCCTGCCGTAGCCGAAGATGAGGAATATCTGCCCCCCAGCAAGACCAAGATCAAAAAACGGATGCACGAATTGCGCGACCTCGGTAAAGAACTGACCGATCTCGGCAAGGATCAGCTCGCGCAACTCGACATCCCGGAAAATCTGCGCGACGCGGTGCGCGAGATAAAGAACATCAACAAATTCGGCGCGCAACGCCGCCAGATGCAATACATCGGCAAGCTGATGCGCGATGTCGACCCCGCGCCGATCATCGCCAAACTCAACGCATGGAAAGGCTATTCGCAACAGCACACCGCCCATTTGCACCGGTTGGAACGCTGGCGCGACCGTCTGCTGGAAAGCGATACCGCGTTGACCGAGCTGCTCGCCGATCATCCGCAAGCCGATGCGCAGCGCCTGCGCGCGCTGATCCGCAACGCGCAAAAAGAACAGGATACAGGGAAGCCCCCAAAGAATTACCGCGAAATTTTTCAGGTGCTGAAAGAGATTATTCCAGAAACAGCATAGCGCCAAGCTGTCGAATATATCGGTTAGATGTATGATACAAAATAAAAATACAAAAAACATAAACAAATTTAGGAGCTAACATGAAAAACTTGAATATTGGAATCAGGCTTGCCGTTGGTTTCGCCACTGTGGTGGGATTATTTGCAGTGACTTTGCTGCTGGTCGGAATGTCGCTTGCCAATCTTACCAAAGACGTCAACCAGATCAAGGATGAAACCCTGCCTTATGTCTTGATAGTGGATGAAATGGATCTCAGCCGCTCCGAAGTGCAGCAGTTTCTGACCGACGTTTCAGCCACCCATGACCGTGCGGGCTACAAGGAGTCCGATGAAGCGGCCAAGCGCTTTCTGGATGGCGTGGCCAAATTCAAGCAAATGTACCAGCGCGAGAACGACGCCAAGAAACTGAAGCAAATGGAAGTTATTGAAACGCGCTTCAACGCCTTCAACGCCAAAGGGAAAGAAATGGCTGAAGCCTATATCACCAAAGGCCTGGAGGCCGGCAACATACTGATGAAAGGCTCTGCTACCGAATCCGGGTTCGACAAGGAAAGCGAATCGATTTCCGATGCGTTGACAGAATTCCGCACACAGCAAATATCCGAAGCGAATCAAATCGTCGAAGGCACCGCAAACGCCGCCGAATCCGCCACCCGCGTGATGATGATCGGCAGCGCGCTGGCCATCTTGCTGGCCGTTGTTTTAGCCTTCCTGATCACCCGATCCGTCACCCTGCCCATGGGCACGATGAAATCGACGATAATAGACATCGGCAAGAACGGCGATTTTACACGCCGTATCAAAGTAGAATGGCACGATGAGGTCGGCGAAACGGCAAGCTCGTTCAATGATCTGATGGGCAATCTGCAAACTGCCTTTCGCCAGATACATGACAACATAGACAAGGTATTCGATGCATCCCGCGCCTTGTCTTCGTCTTCCAAACAGGTTGCCGCTGCCTCTGCACATCAAAGCGAAGCCGCCTCCGCGATAGCGGCAACGGTGGAGCAAGTCACCGTCAGCATCAATCATGTCGCAGAAAGTGCGCATGAAGCGCTAAAAATCTCCCGGAAATCCGGCGACCTGTCCGACCAGGGCAGTGAAATTATTCATAACGCCGCCACGGGGATGCAACAAATTGCCGATACCGTGCGCCAAACGTCCGGCTCTATCGAAAACCTCGGTGAGCAATCCAGCCAGATTTCATCCATTGTTCAGGTCATCAAGGAAATCGCCGAGCAGACCAATCTGCTGGCCCTGAATGCCGCCATCGAAGCGGCGCGTGCCGGTGAACAAGGGCGCGGTTTTGCGGTGGTGGCCGATGAAGTGCGCAAGCTGGCAGAGCGTACCGCCGTCTCCACCAAGGAAATCTCCCAAATGATCGATGCGATCCAGAACACCGCCAGCATTGCGGTTGCCAGCATGTCAAGCGCGGTCACTCAGGTAAGCGGCGGAGCGGAACTGGCGCAACAGGCCGGCGATGCGATCAATCAGATCAAGGTGGAATCCAATCGTGTAATCGCAACGGTCAGTGGCATTTCCTCCGCATTGGTGGAGCAAAACAAGGCCAGCAACGACATCTCCGCACATGTCGAAAAAGTGGCGCAAATGACCGAGGAGAACCACGCGGCCACGGAAGCAACGGCCGAGGCAGCCGACAACCTCGCGCAACTGGCGGATACCATGCGCACAGCGGTGGAACGGTTCAAGATATGACGCAGTAATCGTTGGCGGTGCATTGCGTTTAAGCACAATGCACGCTTGCAGCAACCGTGCGGATGCAACAAAGTCAGGTAATCCACTGTCCAGCAAGCTGAACGGGGAGCTGACACAGCGCAGCGTTATCCGCCCTGCGGCCCGACCCGCAGCACCAATCCCTTCAAGTACGCACCTTCCGGGAAGCTGAGCAGCACCGGATGGTCGGCGCTGGCATGCAGGTGATGGACGATCTGCGCATCCACGCCGGCGTCGAGCGCCGCGCCGGCGATGATTTTCTGGAACATATCTTCGCTGATGCCGCCGGAGCATGAATAGGTGGCCAGCAGGCCGCCCGGCCTGAGCAGCTTGAAGCCGAGCAGGTTGATGTCCTTGTAGCCGCGTGCGGCTTTTTCGGCGAACGCGGCGGTGGGGGCGAATTTGGGCGGGTCGAGGATGATGAAGTCGAAGGAGCGTCCCTGGTCACGCAGTTTGCGCAATGCCTGGAACACGTCCGCTTTCAACCATTCGGCACGAGCTGCATCCAAATTATTCGTAGCTAAATTTTCTGCCGCGATGCGCAATGCGTCGCCCGACGCGTCGATCGACAGCACCGATTTCGCGCCGCCGCGCAGCGCGTACAGCGAGAAACCGCCGGTGTAGCAGAAGCAATTCAGCACGTCCTTATCGCGCGCCAGCGTTTCGGTCAATGCGCGGTTGTCTCGCTGGTCGAGATAGAAGCCGGTCTTTTGCCCTGCCACCACATCCACCTTGAAACGCAGGCCATGTTCGACGACCTCGACATTTTCCGGTAATGCGCCGCGCAGCACGCCGTTGCGCGGCTCCAGACCTTCCAGCTCGCGCGAATCGGAATCGGAGCGTTCGTAGATGCACGCCGGGTTGCACAGATCTTGCAGGATGTCGGCGCAGGTGTCGCGCCAGCGTTCCGCCCCGGCGCTGCCGATCTGCATCACCAGCGCATCGCCGTAACGGTCGACGACCAAGCCCGGCAGGCCGTCCGATTCGGCGTGGATCAGACGCGCTCCCCCTTTCTCAATCCCTCCACCACCCCCTTCCCAACCCTTCCCCCGGAGGGAGAAGGGCTTGTCTCCCCTCTCCCGACGGGGCTGGGGGTTGCGTACCGCCAGCGCGTTGGAAATGCGGCTGCGAAAAAACTCAACGCCGATGGCCTCTTCTTCGTGCCACGACCAGACGCGTGCGGTGATTTGTGAGCTGGCGTTATACGACGCCCATGCGAGAAAATTTTCCGAGGCATCGCGCACCGCCAGCGTGCCGCCGCTGGCGGGTGCGCCGTCCACGCGCTCGATTGCGCCAGAGAACACCCACGGATGCCGGCGCAGCAAAGATTTCTCCCTGCCCACCTTGAGGATGATAGCGGGTTGCACAGCCGCATTGCCGGTGAGCGGCTTCGGCGCGTTATACGGCGTAGTTTGCCGCTCACCAGAATGCTTTCCGTCGCGTTTGGTACGATTGCGAAAATCCCTGTTGCCTTGCGAGGGGCGGTGCGGTGTTGAATGGGATTTTGTTTTCTGGCCGGTCATATTTCTTTCTGGGGTTTTTTCTTGGCGCGCGGATGGGCCGCGTCGTAAATCTTGCTGAGGTATTGAAAATCCAGATGCGTGTAAACCTGAGTGGTGGAGATGCTGGCATGGCCGAGCATTTCCTGCACCGCGCGCAAGTCGCCGCTGGATTGCAGCACATGTGTGGCGAACGAATGGCGCAGCAAATGCGGGTACACATTGCTGGTGATGCCTTGTTTGATGCCCCATTGCTTCATGCGCAGTTGCACTACGCGTGGCGAGATGCGCCGGCCGCGCTGGCCGACGAACAGCGCGGGTTCACCCGCTTTGGCAAGCTGGTCGCGCACCGCCAGCCAGGCTTGCAATGCGGCGATGGCGAATTTTCCGAGCGGCACGACGCGCGTCTTGCTGCCCTTGCCGGTGACGCGTACTTCGCCCGCTTGCAGGTCGGCGCGCATCGGTTCAAAATCAAGGCTGACCAGTTCGGCCAGGCGCAGGCCGGAGGAGTAGAACAACTCGAACATCGCCTTGTCGCGGATCGCTTCCGGCGTGTCGGCCGGAAGATCGACCATGCGTACCGCTTCATCGGGCGACAGGGCTTGCGGCAGATTCTTCGGTGATTTGGGCGCGCGCAAGCCGACACAGGGATTGTCGGCCAGGCCGTGATCGCGCATCAGATAAGTGAAGAAGCCGCGCCATGCCGAAAGCATGCGCGCCAGCGAACGTCCGCCCAGCCCTTTGCTGTGCAGTTGCGCGATAAAACGGCGGATATGGTGGATTTTGAGATTGTCCAGCGGCGTGGTGGCGGCCAGTTCGAACAGATGCGCGAGGTCGCGCGCGTAGTTCTCGGCGGTCAGCGCGGAATATTGTTTCTCGTTGCGCAGCCACGCTAGGTAGCCGTTCAGATATTGCTGATTGGGCGTGGCAGCATCAGTCATGCGAAGCCTGAAGCCCGGTGTTGCGCATCAGTGCGCGAGATGCGGGTGCAGCGCGCTGCTTACCGCCTCGGCGATGCGTTGCAGGAACACCGTGCCCATCTCCGGGTAGAAGCGTTGTTTGTCTTCGCTGGCGAGCGCCAGCAGGCCGATGGTTTCGCTGCCGGCGTGCAGCGGCAAATAGGCGAATGAATGCAACTGCTTGGCAGTTTCGCCGAACCACCCGGCGGTGTCGTGCGCGGCGTGATGCAAACAGACCGGCTGCGCCTGCGCTTCGGCGAATGCCAGCACTTCCGCGCTGGGCGGGTTGGCTTGCCACAGGCGCAGCACCGTGTGCGGCACGGAAAAAATATCGCGCAACAGGTGCGGGATCATTTCCTGCAAGATGGTCAGGTCGCGTGCGGCAAACAGCGCGACGACGAAATCGTGCACCTTGTGCTGCAATGCGTCGTTTACCTTGGCGAATTCGATCAGCTCGTGCAGTTTTTTTTCCAGCTCCTTGTTTTTATCGCGCAACGCCAGCAATTGCCGCTCGCTTAACGAAACCATGCGCCCGCCATGCGGATGCGGCAGGTTGATTTGCGCCAGCGTCTCGATATGTTCTTCAAAAAACTTCGGGTTGTCCCGCAAATATTGTGCGACATCTTCCGATCTCATCGTGGCTCCCTATAGAATAATTTCGCCTTCAAATACCGTGATCGCCGGGCCGGTCATCAGCACCGGCTGGCCTTCCCCGCCCCACGCAACAGTCAATGCGCCGCCGCGTGTCGAGACGTTGACCGGGCTGTCGAGCAAGCCGCGCCGGATGCCCGCCACCGCTGCCGCACAAGCCCCGGTGCCGCAAGACAGGGTTTCTCCCGAGCCGCGTTCATATACGCGCAGCCGGATGTGATGGCGGTCCATCACCTGCATGAAACCGGCATTGACGCGCTCCGGAAAGCGCGGGTGACGCTCGATGAGCGGCCCCAGTTTTTCCACCGGTGCATGCTCGACATCCGCCACCACCTGCACCGCGTGCGGATTGCCCATCGACAGCGCGCTGATCTGTAGCGTTTCGCCCACATCCCGCGACACGTTACTGGCGGAGCCAGCCGATTGCGGGAGCGGGTGTGAGGCGGCCATTCCCGCACCGGATGCTTCGCAACACCGTGTCATGGCCGCCACTTCCAGTTGCTCGCTCACCGCGCCGCTGCCGCCGTCGAACGGAATGAGTTTCGCATCGAAAATCGGCGCGCCCATGTCAACCGTCACGCGCCCGTCGTCTTCGAGGCGCGGTCTTATCAGGCCGCTTTGGGTTTCCACCGTGATCTCGCGCTTCTGCGTGAGCTGCCGGTCATGCACGAAGCGCGCGAAGCAGCGCGCGCCGTTGCCACATTGCTCCACCTCTCCGCCGTCGGCGTTGAAAATACGGTAGCGAAAATCGGCATCTTTATGCCGGGCTTTTTCGACCAGCAGAACCTGGTCGCAGCCTACGCCGAAATGCCGGTCGGCAAGCAGGCGCAACTGCTCCGGGCTGAGGTCAATGCGCTGGCGCACTCCATCCAGCACCACGAAGTCGTTGCCTGCGCCATGCATCTTGGTGAACTTCAGCAGCATTCTTGGCTATTCCTTTTTCGGGTTATCCCTTTCTACCGCTCAATTCGGCGTGCCTGAAACAATCCGTGGTGTGGTCGTTCACCATGCCGGTCGCCTGCATGTGCGCGTAGCAAATTGTCGTGCCGACAAACTTGAATCCGCGCCGTTTTAATTCCTTGCTCATCATATCCGACTCGGGCGTGCTCGCCGGCACATCGGCGGGGCTGCGCCACGCATTCTGTTTCGGCGCATCCCCGACAAACTGCCAGATGAATTTCGAGAAGCCGCCGAACTCGTCCCGCACATCGAGAAATTTCTGCGCATTGGTTATCGCCGCTTCAATTTTCAGGCGATTGCGCACGATACCCGCGTTCTGCAGCAACGATTCTATTTTATCTGCGCCATAACGGGCAATGCGCGTCGCGTCGAAATCGTCGAATGCGGCGCGGTAATTTTCGCGCTTGCGCAAAATGGTGATCCAGCTCAAGCCCGCCTGCGCGCCTTCCAGCACCAGAAATTCAAACAGGCGCTGATCGTCATACAGCGGTACACCCCATTCGCGGTCGTGATAAGCCTGGTACAAAGAATCGTTGCCCGCCCATGTGCAACGCGGTTTGAAGGCAGAAATCGGGTTTATGGAAATAGAAATCATGGCTTATGGGAACCTCAAAAATCCATTTTGCGGCCATCCAGCAGAAATCAAATTACGGCAGAACCCTTAATATTCGCTGAATTGCGGGGAAATTCAGTTCTTGGCAGGCGACCTGCACAACAGCGCGGCAATTTGCTTTTTGGGTTTATCAGGATTGAAAGAGGGCTGCTCCGCGATTTTTGCGGCAGCCGGGGAAGGTTCATAAGGCTTGAGGAACCAGTCGTCCACCGGAACATTTTTTTTGACATACCCATGCGCGGCTGGCTTGGCAGCCCGGTGGCTTGAGGATGCGCGCGACGAATGCGAAACTGCCGCCCGTTCGCGCGGAAATGAGCGTTTGAGCAGCTTCTCGATTTCCACCAGCCGCCGTTCTTCTTCGCCACCCACCAGCGATATCGCTTCGCCGCTGGCGCCTGCCCGACCGGTGCGCCCGATGCGGTGAACATAGTCCTCGGCGTTGGTCGGTAGTTCGTAATTGACCACCAGCGGCAACTGGTCGATATCCAACCCGCGTGCGGCAACGTCGGTCGCCACCAGCGCGGTAATCTTGCCTTCCTTGAACGCATCCAGCGCCTTGATGCGCTCCAACTGGGTCTTGTCGCCGTGAATGGCGTCGGAGGGGATGCCCTCGCGGTCCAGCTTGCGCGCCAACCGCGCCGCAGCCAGCTTGGTGCGTGTAAAAACCAGCGCCTGGCTGCCCAATCCGCGTGAACGGAGCAGATCGGCCAGCACGCCGAGCTTGTTGTCCTGATCCACCATCAGAACGGACTGAATGACGTTTGCCGCCGCCGTGTTGCGGCGTTCCGCTTCGACGGTGATGGGATTGACGAGAAAGTCGTGCGCGAGCTTCTTGATGTCGTCTGAAAATGTTGCCGAAAACAGCAGGGTCTGGCGTTGTTTGGGCAGCAGCGTGAGGATGCGCTTGAGGTCGGGCATGAAACCCATGTCCAGCATGCGGTCGGCCTCGTCCAGAATCAGCACCTGCACCTGATTGAGCATCAGGTTCTTGCTTTCCACATGATCCAGCAGGCGTCCGGGGGTGGCTACCAGGATTTCCACGCCCTTCATCAGCGCGGGCTTCTGGGTTTTGATATCGATGCCGCCGAAAACTACGGTGGAGCGCAACGGCACATGTCTGGAATAAGTTTCCACGCTTTCCTCAACCTGGATCGCCAGTTCGCGGGTCGGCGCAAGTATCAGCGCGCGAACCGGATGACGCGCCGGGGACGCGCTGGTGCTGGCATGCGGCAGCAGACGCTGCAACAGCGGCAGCGTGAACGCCGCCGTCTTGCCGGTGCCGGTCTGCGCCATCGCCATCAGGTCGCGGCCTGCCAGAACATGAGGGATGGCCTGCGCCTGAACGGGCGTCGGCTCGGTGTAGCCCTCTTCTTCAATGGCGCGCAGAATCTGCGGGTCGAGATTGAGGGATGAAAACATTACTTTGGTTACTGCTGTATCTGCCATAAGAGGCGGCATTATACCGGATTGCCGGGGGCGCTTGGCCGGTTTTACATCGGCAGCGGCGCTGCCGCGTCGAACCATGCGGCAAAATCGGAACTGGCAGGCTGCGGATAATGATTCAGTTTGAATTATTTTAGGGGGCACTTAAACCCAAATTGTCCATTAGCAGTTTGTTGAATTTATCGGCTTTTCGGAATTACGAAAAATATCGACCTCTCAGAACGCGCTACAAACGATTTTTGGCATCTGGTTAAGGGTTAAAGCACCCCAAAAAAACATTCATTTTTCGACGCGAACCGATAAATTCAACAAACTGTTAGTCCTTAAAACGCCCGTTTTAACTGGTTTTCTAATGGTATCCATCAGGAATTCCTCTTGTTTTTCAATGGGGTGCTGTTCTAATGGGCAACCCGGGTTTAAGAAAGCAAAACAAGCCTGTCTTATTAACCCAGATTGTTCATTAGAACAACACCTCATTGAAAAATAAGGAAAATCTCTAATGGATTCCATTAGAAACCCATTCAAAACAGGCGTTTTATGGCCTAATGGACAATCTGGGATTAATCTTACTGTGTCACATAGCGATCAAGGGATGCAGTGCAAGGCAAAATCGGGTGAAAAAGCGGAGTTTACATAGCGTAAATGAGCATTTTGAGCCCGATTTTAACGCCGCAATGCGCCCTTCAGCGCTATGTGACA
>JACREB010000189.1 GCA_016218475.1 Nitrosomonadales bacterium
GTGTCACAAAGCGATCAAGGGATGCAGTGCAAGGCAAAATCGGGCGAAAAAGCGGAGTTTACATGTAGTAAATGAGCATTTTGAGCCTGATTTTAACGCCGCAATGCGCCCTTCAGCGCTTTGTGACACAGTAAGAATAAGAGCCTGCTGAAATAAGCGTCTTAAGGCAGCAAGAAGGATTGCTGCACCGCTACGGCGCAAACTGACATCAGTGCGCCGGGCAGCAAGCCGAGCAACAACACGCCCAAGCTGTTGATGCTCAGCAGTAGAGCGGCGTCTTGCCCGACGGTGATCGGCGTGTGGCTCTCCGGCGTGTCGAAATACATCAGCTTGACGATGCGCAGGTAATAGAACGCGCCGATCAGCGAGAACAGTACCGCCACCACCGCCAGCCAGATATGCCCCGCTTGGACCACGGCGTTCAGTACGGAAAATTTGGCGTAAAAGCCGACGGTGGGCGGCACGCCGGCCATCGAGAACATCAGCAACAGCATCAGGAAGGCGAGCCACGGGCTGCGCTGGTTGAGTCCCTTGAAGTCGTTGAGGGTGTCGGCTTCGAAACCTTCACGCGACAGCAGCATGATCATGCCGAACGCGCCCAGCGACATCAGCACATAAACCACGGTGTAGAACATGGCTGCCCCGTAGCCTTCGATTTCGCCACTGAGCAGGCCGAGCAGCATGAAGCCCATGTGCGAAATGGTGGAGTAGGCGAACATGCGCTTGATGTTGGTCTGCGCGATCGCGGTAATGTTGCCGAGACCCATCGAAGCGACGGCAAGGATGATCAGCATGCCGGACCAGTGTTGCACCAGCGGTTGCAGGCCTTCGACCAGGATGCGCGCAACAAAGGCAAAAGCGGCGAGCTTGGGGGCGGAGCCGATCAGCATGGTCATCGCGGTAGGCGCCCCGTGGTACACGTCCGGCACCCACATGTGGAACGGCACGACGCCGAGCTTGAAAGCCAGGCCGGAGACCACGAACACCAGGCCGAATACCAGCAGGTTCTTGTCCGCAGCGCCGGACTGGATTGCGTTTGCCACGGTGCCCAGTTCCAGCGAGCCGGTTGCGCCATACAACATGGACATGCCATACAGCAGCAGGCCGGAAGCCAGCGCGCCGAGAATGAAATATTTCATCGCGGCTTCGGTGGCGATGGCGGAATCGCGTTGCAGGGCGACCATTGCGTACAGGCTCAGGGAGAGCAGTTCCAGTCCGAGGTATAGCGTGAGGAAATGGCTGGCGGAAATCATCACCATCATGCCGAGCATGGCGAACAGCGCCAGCGCCATGAATTCGCCGCTGAACAGGCCGCGCACGGTGAGGTATTGGCGCGAATACACCAGCATCATCGACATCGCCAGATAGGTCAGCAGCTTCAGCACGTCGGACATCAGGTCATCCACGAACATGTTATTGAAGGCATGCACCACGCCATTCTCGTGTGTACCGACGGTAAGCAGCGAACAGCCGAGCAGGGTGAGTTGCACCAGCATGTAGGTGACCAGCCTGTCGCTTTGCCTGATCAGCAAATCGGCAATCAGGATCACGCACACCATAACCAGCAGGAAAATTTCCGCTGCAGCCGGCATTAAATCAGTCATCATGTCCATAGTCATCTCAAGATCGGTCGTTAGTTTCTAGCTAGTAGCTAGTAGCAAAACCCGCTTGGCTACTCGCTACGAGCTACAGGCTACCAGCTACCTCATGGCAATTTGGAACGCGCCACATGCACCAGCAGATCGTTTACCGACGCATGCATGATTTCGCTGAACGGCAGGGGATACAATCCCATGCCCAGCACCATAACCGCCAGGATCGTCATGACCGTTTTTTCGCGCAAGGTCAGGTCGGCCAGTTCGGCGACATGCGGGTTGGCCACCGCGCCGAAAATCACGCGCTTGTACATCCATAGCGTATAAGCCGCGCCGAAGACCAGCGTGGTCGCGGCGGCGAAGGCGTACCAGAAATTCGCTTTCGTCGCGCCGAGGATCACCGTGAATTCGCCGACGAATCCGCTGGTGCCGGGCAGGCCGCTGTTGGCCATGGCGAACAGCATGAAGAAGGCGGCGAACACCGGCATGGTGTTGGCCACGCCGCCGTAATCGGCGATGTTGCGCGAATGCATCCGGTCATACAGCACGCCGACACACAGGAACAGCGCGCCGGACACGAAGCCGTGCGAAATCATTTGCAGCAGCGCGCCTTCCATGCCATAAGCGTTGAAAATGAAAATGCCCAGCGTGACGAAGCCCATGTGCGATATCGAGGAGTATGCCACCAGCTTTTTCATGTCGCTCTGGATCAGCGCCACCAGCCCGATGTACACCACCGCGATCAGCGACAGCGCGATCATTACACCGGCCAGTTTGTGGCTGGCATCCGGCACGATGGGCAGGGAAAAGCGCAGGAAGCCGTAAGCGCCCACCTTCAACATGATCGCCGCCAGGATCACCGAGCCGCCGGTGGGCGCTTCCACGTGCGCGTCCGGCAACCAGGTATGCACCGGGAACATCGGCACCTTCACCGCGAAGGCGAAGAAGAACGCGATGAAAATCAGGATTTGCGCGGTCATCGGAATCGCGACATGGTGGAAATCGAGTATCGAGAAACTGCCGCCTGACTGGTTGTACAGGTAAATCAACGCCACCAGCATCAGCAGCGAGCCGAGCAGGGTGTAGAGGAAGAACTTGACCGCCGCGTACACGCGGTTCTGCCCACCCCATACGCCGATGATCAGGAACATCGGGATCAGCATGGTTTCCCAGAACATATAGAACAGTATGGCGTCGAGCGCCGCGAACACGCCGATCATGACGCCGGACATGATTAAAAATGCCGCCATGTACTGCGCGACGCGCTTCTCGATCACCTGCCATCCTGCCAGCACCACGATGGGTGTAAAGAAAGCCGTGAGCAGGATGAACAGCACCGAAATGCCATCGACGCCGACGTGGTAGTGGATGTTGAAGCGTGCGATCCAGTCATGCAATTCGACAAACTGCATCCGGGAAGTATCGTGCGCAAAGCCGGTATACAGCGGGATGGTCACCAGAAAGCCGAGCGTTGAACCGACCAGGGCCAGGATACGCGCCAGCGGGGCATTTTTGTCGTCACCGGTAGCCAACACCAGTATGCCGAAAATGATCGGCAACCAGATCGCTACGCTAATTACGGGTAATCCAAAAATCATGCTGTCATTCCTTTAATTTTTGGGAAGTGGGAAGTAGGAAGTAGATAGTGGGAAACCCCACTCACCACTCACTACTCCCCGCTATTCAAACCAGTTCCGCGCGGTCAGCAGCACGAACACGCCGGCGATCATGGAAAATGCATAGTGGTAAATATAACCGGACTGGAGATGCCGGATCGCGCCGGAGAGCATTCCTATCAGTTTTGCCGAGCCATTCACCATCAATCCGTCGATCAGCGTCACGTCGCCAAATTTCCACAGGAAGCGGCTTGTGCCGCGCGCTCCACCGGCAAAGAACCAGTCGTTGAAACGGTCGAAGTAATATTTGTTGTCCAGCAAGGTGTAGATGAACTGGAATTTTTTCTGGATCAGCGCCGGAATGTCCGGGCGCTTCAGGTATAAGAAGGCCGAAGAAGCTACGCCCGCGACCGCCAGCCACAACGGCAAGGTGATCAGCGAATGCAGAACCATCGCAAATGCGCCATGGAATTCTTCGCGCATTTCGCTCAGCGCATGGTGGTGTTCGGCGATGAAAATCGAGTCGCCGAAATAACCGCCGTACAACATCGGCTCAATAGTGATAAAGCCGATCACCAGCGACGGGATAGCCAGCAGGATCAGCGGCAGCGTTACCACCCAAGGCGTTTCGTGCGGCTTGCCGGAGTGATGCCCATGATCGTCATGCGCATCAGCCTGTCCTGAGCTTGCCTGCGGTGAGCTTGTCGAATCCGTCGAAGGATGGTCATGCGTCGGCTTTGGATGATGGAAACGCTCCTTGCCGTGGAATACCAGGAAGTACATGCGGAACGAGTAGAAGGCGGTGACGAATACACCGGCCACCACCGCAAAGTAGGCGAAGCCGGAACCGGGCAAGCTCGACATCTTTACCGCTTCGATGATGCTTTCCTTGGAATAGAAACCGGAGAAGAACGGCGTGCCGATCAGCGCCAGCGAACCGATCAGCGAGGTGATCCAGGTGATCGGCATATATTTTTTCAGGCCGCCCATGTAGCGGATGTCCTGGTTGTGGTGCATCGCGATGATCACGCTACCGGCGGCAAGGAACAGCAGCGCCTTGAAGAACGCGTGGGTCATCAGGTGGAAAATCGCCACCGAATAAGCCGATGCGCCGAGCGCCACGGTCATGTAGCCGAGCTGCGATAGCGTGGAATACGCCACCACACGCTTGATGTCGTTCTGGATGACGCCGAGGAAACCCATGAACAGCGCGGTGATCGCGCCGATCACCATGACGAAGGACAGGGCGGTTTCGGACAGTTCGAACAGCGGCGACATGCGCGCCACCATGAAAATACCGGCGGTCACCATGGTCGCGGCGTGGATCAGCGCGGAGATCGGGGTCGGGCCTTCCATCGAATCGGGCAGCCAGACATGCAGCGGAAACTGTGCCGACTTGCCCATTGCGCCGATGAACAGCAGGATGCATATCGCGGTTATCAGGTTCCACGAGACGCAGGGGATCGGCGCGATGTCCTTGGCATGGCTGGCGGCACCGGCGAACACGGTGTCGTATTGCAGCGTGCCGAATACCATCAGCACAAGGGCGATGCCGAGCAGGAATCCGAAATCGCCGACACGGTTCACCAGGAACGCCTTGAGGTTGGCGTAGATCGCCGTCTCCTTGTTGTACCAGAAGCCGATCAGCAGATAGGAAACCAGCCCCACCGCCTCCCAGCCGAAGAACAGTTGCAGGAAATTGTTTGCCATCACCAGCATCAGCATCGAGAAGGTAAACAGCGAGATATAGCTGAAGAAACGCTGGTAGCCGGGATCTTCATCCATATAACCGATGGTGTAGATATGCACCATCAGCGAAACGAAAGTCACCACCAGCATCATGGTGACGGTGAGCTTGTCGATCAGGAAGCCAACCTGGAAGCTGGTATCGCCGGAAGTCAGCCAGGTGTAAACCGGGCCGTTGTACACATTGCCTGCCTGCACATCGTTGAAGATGGCCAGCGACGCGAAGAAGGAAACGGCCACCAGCGCGATGGTGATGCGGTGCGACCAGGCGCGATGCATGCATTTGCCGAACAGGCCGACAAAAATCGCCCCGACCAGCGGAGCCAGAGGGACCAGCAAATAGAGGTTTTGCATACTCATAATTGAAACCTTTAATAATAAACTTAGCTGGTAGCCTGTAGCTGGTAGCGAGTAGCCGAACCGTTTCTGCTACGAGCTACTCGCTACCAGCTACAGGCCACCAAAATTCATCACCCTTTCAAGCTGTCGAGATCTTCGACGTTGATGGTATTCAGATTGCGGAACAGTACCACCAGTATTGCCAGCCCGATGGCCGCTTCGGCGGCGGCCACGGTCATGATGAAGAATACAAAAATTTGCCCGGAGGTGTCCCCTTGCCCGTTAGCGCCAGGCAAATAATGCGAGAACGCCACAAAGTTGGTGTTCACCGCCAGCAGCATCATTTCGATCGCCATCAGCAGCACGATCAGGTTCTTTCGGTTCAGGAAGATGCCGACCACGCTGATGGCAAACAGTATGGCGCTCAGTACCAGATAATGAGATAGTGTCAACACTCTTTCTGCTCCCTTGTTTTATTTCTAGCTAGTAGCTTGTGGCTGGTAGCTTGTAGCTACTACCTACCAGCTACGAGCTACCAGCTAATCTTTACTTTCGCTCGGCATCTTCACGATACGCAAACGATCCGCCTTTTTGGTTGCGATCTGCTCGGATACCACTTGCGATTTGGCATCCTTGCGGCGGCGCGAGGTCAACGCAATCGCGGCCACCATCGCCACCAGCAGGATCACCGCGGCAATTTCGAACGGATAAGCGTAATTGGTATAAATTAAACGCCCCAGTTCCTTGGTGTTGCTGTAATCGGCCGCATGTCGGATGGCTGTTTTGCCGCTGGAAGTTTCGGCGGAGCCCAGCACCAAGATCATCTCGAACGCCATCAAACCGGCCAGCGCCGCGCCGAATGGCAGCCAGCGCCAGAAGTCCTTGCGCAGTTGAATCAGGTTGATGTCCAGCATCATCACCACGAACAGGAACAGCACCATCACCGCGCCGACATAGACCAGCACCAGCGTGATGGCGAGGAATTCGGCTTCCAGCAATATCCAGATGCCCGCGCAACTGACGAAGGTCAACACCAGGAACAGCACAGCATGCACCGGGTTGCGCGCGGTAATTACGCGTAATCCCGCGAATACGATCATCGCGGAAAACGCATAAAACATGATGGTTTCAAAATTCATCTGGCTGTCCTTTTAATCAGAAGACAGAGGGCAGAAGACAGAACGCCGCCTGCTGCGCAGTGCTTCTTTAATAAAATCGTGGCGAAGCCACACAACATTCTGTCCTCTGTCAGCAAAGCGTCTGTCCTCTGTCATCTGTACTTCGCGTCCGCCGCGCGATCCCTGGCGATTTGCTCTTCATGTTTGTCGCCGTTCGCCAGCAGCATCGGCTTGGTGTAATACAGGTCGCCGCGTTTTTCGCCGTGATACTCGAACACGCGGGTTTCGACAATCGCGTCCACCGGGCAGGACTCCTCGCAGAAGCCGCAGAAAATGCACTTGGTCAGGTCAATGTCGTATTGCGTGGTGCGGCGCGTGCCATCCCCGCGCTCCGCCAGTTCGATCCTGATCGCCATGGCCGGGCAAATCGCTTCGCACAGCTTGCAGCCGATGCAGCGTTCCTCGCCGTTAGGGTAGCGGCGTTGTGCGTGCAGGCCACGGAAGCGGAAGCCTTGCGGAGTTTTTTCTTCGGGATACTGCACGGTAATCTTGCGCGCGAAGAAATACCGCCCGGTCAGCGCCATGCCCTTGAGCAGCTCGAACAGCAGAAAAGTCTTGAAGAAGTTGGTTATTTTTTCCATATTCATTTCCTCCGCTTACCAGACCCACAGCGGAGTTTGCATCCACACGGCAACTACCACCACCCAGATGATGGTGAGCGGGATGAAGATTTTCCAGCCCAGCCGCATCAGTTGGTCGTAGCGATAGCGCGGGAAGGTCGCGCGGAACCACAGGAATAAAAACAAAATGAAAGCGGCCTTGCCCAGCAGCCAGATGAAACTGTCCGGCAGGAACGGCACCGGCGACAGCCATCCGCCCAGGAACATGACCGAGGTGAGGAAGGCGATCAGGATCATGTTGGCGTATTCGGCCAGGAAGAACAGCGCGAATGCCATACCGGAATATTCCACATGGAAACCCGCGACAATTTCCGACTCGCCTTCGGCCATGTCGAACGGCGCGCGGTTGGTTTCCGCCACGCCGGAAATCAGGTACACGATAAACATCGGGAACAGCGGGATGAAATACCAGTTCAGCAAGCCGAGGCTGCCCTGCTGGCCGCGCACGATATCGCCCAGATTCATGCTTTGCGAAGCCATCAGCACGCACACCAGCGCGAAGCCCATGGCGATTTCGTACGATACGATCTGTGCGGCTGAACGCACCGCGCCGAGGAAGGCATACTTGGAATTCGATGCCCAGCCGGCGATGATAATGCCGTACACTCCAAGCGAAGTCATCGCCAGAAGATACAGCAGCCCGGCATTGAGATTGGCCAATGCCATCCCCTCGCTGAACGGCATCACCGCCCATGCCGCCAGTGCCGGAGCCAGCGCCATGATCGGCGCCAGGACAAACAGGAATTTGCTGGAGCCGGTCGGAACGATGATTTCCTTGAACAGCAATTTTATGCCGTCGGCAAGCGGTTGGATCAAACCGTAAGGACCGACGCGGTTCGGGCCGATGCGGATCTGCATGTAGCCGATGACCTTGCGTTCCGCCAGCGTCAGATAGGCGACCGTGAGCATGATCGGCACTACAACGGCCAGAATTTTCACCGCCGTCCACACCGGCAGCCAAGCCGGGCCGAGTAACTCTTGCCCGGCCTGTTGCAAGGTATGCAGCAATTCCATCATGCCTGTTCCCCAGTTTGACCAGCGACTTGGTCGGTGTTGTTTGCCGACCTAGTGGAATGGCTAGTTGTTTTATCAGTCGAATGGCCAGTTGTTATATCAATCGGTTCCACAGTAATTGTCCCAAACATCGCGCCCAGTCCGGCCGTGGCAGAATGGCCCGCCGCCACACGCGCAGTACCGGCCGGCAGGGCGTTATCCGCCCGCGCTACCAGCCGTACCGTTGCTTTGCCCTGGCTCACTTTTACGGTATTGCCGGGCTGTACGCCCAATTTTTGCAGCTCGCTGCCGTGCAGTATCACACATGGGGCTGCGGCATCGCGCGTCTTTTGCAGGGACACAGCGCGCCTGACCACGGCATCGGCAGAATGAATCGGCACGTCGGCCACGCGTTGCAGTGCTGCGTGGGAAGTAGGGTGGGCTCCGCCCACCATGCCTGCCCTGAGCCTGTCGAAGTGGTCGGGCAAAGCCCGACCTACATTTGCGTTCAGGGTGTTGTTCAATTTTTCTGCAATGTTCATACCGGCCAACACTTCATCGCGCACTGCTTCGCTGGAATCGTAATCAAAACCGGCGACATTCATCAGGTTGCCCAGTACGCGCAATACTTTCCATGCCGGACGCGCTTCGCCAAGCGGCTTGACCGCGCCCTTGAAACTTTGCACACGCCCTTCGGTGCTGACAAACGTACCGGAGGTTTCGGTGAACGGCGCGATGGGCAACAGCACATCGGCATAAGCCGTCGCGTGATGCTTGTAGGCGGACAAGGCCACCACCATATCGGCGGTGCGCACCGCGGCCATTGCCTGTTGCGGGTTGTGCATATCCAGTTCCGGCTCGACATTCAGCAGGAGGTATGCCTTGCGCGGCGACGCCAGCATCTGTGCGGCATTCATGCCCTGCTTGCCAGGCAACGCTCCGGCCAGATAACCGCCGACGCTATTGGCCGCCTCGCCAAAGAAACCAAACTTCGCATTACACAGCACAGCGATTTGTTCGGCCAGCAAAGCGATCTGCACAGCCTGCGGATGCTGTTGCGCAAAATTGCCCAGCAACACTGCGGCGCGCTCGCCACTCGCCAGGCTTCTGGCAATGGAGGTGGCCACGCTGCCCACTTCGATGCCTTTTAAGGATTGAGGATCGAGGATTGGGGATTGAGTGGGAGTCGCACCTTGATCCTTAATCCTCGCTTCTCGCTCCTCGATCAGCGCCTTCAAAATTTGCGCCAGCATATTGACCATTGCATCCGGCGCGACGATAGCCTTGTTCGCTATATTCATCAGTAGGTCGTCATCGGCGGCATGGACGATATTGGCCTGCGCACCCTTTTTGACCGCCTGGCGCACGCGGTGCGCCAGCAGGGGGTGATCCTTGCGCAAGAAACTGCCGACAATCAGCAAGCGGTCGAGGGTATTGATCTCGGCGACCGGCATTCCCAGCCACGGCAGGAATTGTCTTGGTTCTCCCCCCGTTGTGCGGGAGGAGTCGTTTGTCCCTTCCCCTTCGACCCACCCCCATCCTAACCTTCCCCCTGAAGGGGAAGGAACGATTGCCCCCTCCCCTTCAAGGGGAGGGTTGGGGAGGGGATGGGTTTTCACGGGAAGGTTAGGATGGGGGTGGGTACCGATGCCATCTGAAGAAAAATCGGACTGGCGCAAACGGAAATCAACATTGCCGCTGCCCAAGCCACGCATGAGTTTTTGCAGCAGGTAGAGTTCTTCCAGCGTGCTGTGCGGTGTCGCCAATGCGGCAATCTGTTCGGCCCCGCCATTATCTTTAATAACACAGCGCAAGCCATTTGCCACATATTCCAGCGCGACCGGCCATTCGACTTCCAGCCATTTGCCGTCCTGCTTGAGCATCGGCCTGGTCAGACGTTCCGGCGAATTCAGCCCTTCATAGCTGAAGCGATCCTTGTCGGAAATCCAGCATTCGTTGACGGCTTCATTTTCGATTGGCGTAACGCGCATCACCTTGTTGTTCTTGACCTGCACCGCCAGGTTGGAACCCAGGCCGTCATGCGGGCTGACCGACTTGCGCCGCGACAACTCCCAACTGCGCGCCGAATAACGGAATGGTTTGCTGGTCAATGCGCCGACCGGGCACAGGTCGATCATGTTGCCGGACAGTTCGGAATCCACCGAGCTGTCCACGAAACTCATGATCTGCGAACGCTCGCCGCGGTACGCCATGCCCAGTTCCATCATTCCGGCGATTTCCTGCCCGAAGCGCACACAGCGCGTGCAGTGGATGCAGCGGCTCATTTCCCTGGTGGAGATCAGCGGGCCGATATCCTTTTGGATCACCAGGCGTTTTTCCTCGTTGTAGCGCGATGCCGTCGCACCGTAGCCCATCGCCACATCCTGCAGCATGCATTCGCCACCCTGGTCGCAAATCGGGCAATCCAGCGGATGGTTGATCAGCAGGAATTCCATTACGCCCTTCTGCGCCTTGACCACCTTTTCCGAGTGGGTATGGACTTTCATGCCCTCGGTAGCCTGTGTCGCACAGGCGGGCAGAGGCTTGGGCGCCTTTTCCACTTCGACCAGGCACATGCGGCAACTGGCGGCGATGGATAGTTTCTTGTGGTAGCAAAAATGCGGAATATGAATGCCCGCTTTTTGCGCCGCATTCATCACCGTGGAACCGTTCTCGGTTTCGACCAGTCTGCCGTCAATTTCAACGTTAATCATTGCTCATTCAATCCTTCAGCTTTACACCAACGGGCATGACAAGTTGCCACACCTGATAATGAAACTCGCCATGCCCGTTTCCCTCTCCCCAACCCTCTGGATGAAACAACTAGCCATTCGACTAGGCTGCAAGAGACCGCAGCCAAGTCGCTGGTTATCCCGCAAGCGGGCGAGGGAGCGAACGAATCGCTGCGCGAGTTTCATGTTAAACAGCGCTTGTGTTCGATGTGATATTCAAATTCGCCGCGGAAATGCCTGAGCATCCCCTGCACCGGCCAAACCGATGCCTCACCCAGGGCGCAAATAGTGCGCCCGGCAAGGTTGTCGCACACGCTCAACAGCAAATCCAGGTCTTCCTTGCGCCCTTCGCCATGTTCGATGCGACGCACGATGCGGTACAGCCAGCCGCTTCCCTCGCGGCAGGGAGTACATTGCCCGCAGGATTCTTCATGGTAAAAATAAGACAGGCGCTCCAGCGCGCGCACCATGCAGGTCGTCTCGTCCATCACGATCACAGCGCCGCTACCCAGGCTGGAACCCGCCTTGGATATGGAGTCGTAATCCATGGTCAGCCCCATCATGGTTTCGGCAGGCAACACCGGCATCGACGAGCCGCCGGGGATTACCGCCTTCAGCGTGTGCCCGTTGCGTACGCCGCCGGCCAATTCCAGCAACTTGCTGAACGGCGTGCCCATCGGTAACTCAAAATTACCGGGGTTGTTCACATGGCCGGACACCGAAAATAATTTCGTGCCACCGTTGTTGGGTTTGCCCAATTCCAGAAATTTCTGCCCGCCCTCGCGGATGATGTAGGGGATGCTGGAAAATGTTTCTGTGTTGTTGATGGTGGTCGGTTTGCCGTACAGGCCGAAGGTCGCCGGGAAAGGAGGCTTGTAGCGCGGCTGGCCTTTCTTGCCTTCGATGGACTCCAGCAGGGCGGTTTCTTCACCGCAGATATATGCGCCATAACCCAGATGGTTGTGCAGGTTGAAACAGAAATCCGTGCCCAGAATGTTGTCGCCCAGATACCCTGCGGCGCGCGCCAGCTCGCAGGCTTCTTCCATGCGCTCGTAGGCTTCGAAAATTTCGCCATGTATATAGTTGTAGCCGGTCTTGACCCCCATCGCATAAGCGCCTATCGCCATGCCTTCGATGAGCAGGTGCGGGTTATAGCGCAGGATGTCCCAGTCCTTGCAAGTGCCCGGTTCGCCTTCATCCGAATTGCAGACGATGTACTTGTCGCCATCGTAGTTCTTGGGCATGAAACTCCACTTCAACCCGGTCGGGAAGCCCGCACCGCCGCGCCCGCGCAACGCGGACAGCTTGACCTCGGCGATAATCGCATCCGGAGAAGTTTTTTCGGTCAGCACCTTGCGCAACGCCTGGTAGCCGCCGACCTTGAGGTAGTTTTCCAGCGTCCATGGCTGGTCGAAATCCAGCGTGGTATAAATGACCGGGCCTCTCATGATTTATCACGCCCTCTCATAATTTACCCGAGCCTTTCATAAGCTTGCTTGGCCCTCTCATGCCAGTGTCAGTCATGATTGGTCCAGCCCCGCCAAAATTTGATCGATCTTTTCCTTGTTTAAACGGCCGCAAAGTTTCTTGTTGTCCACGGTGAACAGCGGCGCGTCCTTGCATGCCCCCATGCACTCGCCTTCGCGCAGGCCGTACTTCCCGTCCGCCGTCACTTCGCCAAGGCCGATGCCCAACCTGGATTTCAGGTAAGCCACGGTATCTTCCGAGCCACCCAGCATGCAGGGCAGGTTGGTGCATACGGTGAGTGTGTGCCTGCCCATCGGCTTGAGGTTGTACATGTGATAGAAGGTCGCTATTTCGCACACTGCCATTTTCGGCATGCCGAGGAAGGCCGCGACATCTGCCATGTCATCGGCAGGAACCCAGCCTTTTTCGTCCTGCACGAAACGCAACGCGGCCATCACCGCGGACTGCTTCTGGTTTGCCGGGTATTTCTTCAACTCGCGGTTGATCTTGGCCTGTATTTGTTCGGATAACATTTATGACACCCTCAACGATCAACTTCACCGAAAACGATATCCTGTGTGCCGATAATGGCCACCACGTCGGCGATCATGTGGCCGCGCACCATCTCGTCAAGCCCCGCCATATGCGCGAAACCGGGCGCGCGTATCTTCATGCGATAAGGTTTGTTTGCGCCGTCCGAAATCAGGTAAATGCCGAACTCCCCCTTGGGATGCTCCACCGCCGAATAGGCTTCGCCGGCAGGCACATGCATCCCTTCGGTGAACAGCTTGAAGTGATGGATCAACTCCTCCATGTTTTGCTTCATCGCTTCGCGCCCGGGAGGAGAGAACTTGAGATTGCCCGACATTACCGGGCCGGGATTGTCGCGCAGCCATTCGATACATTGTTTGATGATGCGGTTGGACTGGCGCAACTCTTCCACTCGCACCAGATACCGGTCATAGGAGTCGCCGTTGGTGCCGACCGGAATATCGAAGTCGATGCGGTCATAGATTTCATAAGGTTGCTTCTTGCGCAAATCCCATTCCACTCCCGAGCCGCGCAGCATCGGGCCGGTAAAACCCAAAGCCAATGCGCGTTCCGGTGTGACCACGCCGATGCCGACGGTGCGCTGCTTCCAGATGCGGTTGTCGGTCAGCAGCGTTTCATATTCGTCCACGAAAGCGGGGAAACGCTTGGTAAAATCTTCCAGGAAATCAAGCAGTGAACCCTGGCGGTTTTCGTTGAGCTTTTTCACCGCTGTGGCGTTGTGGATTTTCGACACCTGATATTGCGGCATGACATCGGGCAGATCGCGATACACGCCGCCCGGGCGGTAGTAGGCCGCGTGCATGCGCGCACCGGATACCGCCTCGTAGGCATCCATCAGGTCTTCGCGCTCGCGGAAACAGTACAGGAACACCGTCATCGCGCCGATATCCAGGCCGTGCGCACCCAGCCACAGCAAGTGGTTCAGGATACGGGTGATTTCATCGTACATCACGCGTATATACCGGGCGCGCAACGGCACCTCGACGCCCGCCAGTTTCTCTACCGCCATCACATAGGCATGCTCGTTGCACAGCATCGAAACGTAATCGAGCCGATCCATGTAGGGCAGTGATTGCAGGTAGGTCTTGTGCTCGGCCAGTTTCTCGGTGCCGCGATGCAACAGCCCGATGTGCGGATCGGCGCGCTCGATGACCTCGCCGTCCAGTTCCAGCACCAGGCGCAACACCCCGTGAGCCGCGGGGTGCTGTGGGCCAAAATTCATTGTGTAGTTTTTTATTTCAGCCATGATTCCGCCTGACCCATTTCCGGTTCGACGTGCATTCACAATGCATTTCAGTGGAGACTAACTTGCGTAAGCAAGTTAAGCCCGCAGGGCGGTCGTAACTAAAATTCATTGTGTAGTTTTTTATTTCAGCCATGGCTAGATTCTCAGTTGCGAGCGTAGTTTTCTTCGCGCACGATGCGCGGCGTCACTTCGCGCGGCTCGACCGATACTGGCTGATATACGACGCGCTGCTGTTCCGGGTCATAGCGCATTTCCACATGGCCTGACAGCGGGAAGTCCTTGCGGAACGGGTTGCCGACAAAACCGTAATCGGTCAGGATGCGGCGCAGGTCGGGATGCCCGGTGAACACGATGCCATACAGGTCGAAGGCCTCGCGCTCATACCAGTTGGCGCTTGACCAGATGTCCGTGGCGGATTCCAGCACCGGAAAGTCATCGTCCTCGGCAAAGATGCGCACCCGCAGGCGTGCGTTGTGCTTTACCGACAGAAGGTGATAGGCCAGCGCAAAACGCTTGCCCTCCCAAGCTCCATCGCCATAGGCAGAGTAATCCACGCCGCACAGGTCGATCATTTGCTCGAAGCCTGCCGCATCGCGCAGGCTCGTCAGCGTATCCAGCATCCCGGCTGCCTTGACCACCACGGTCAACTCGCCCAGCCGTTCCTCCATGCCGGTCAGCTTGTCGCCAAGCAAACTCGCCAAGCTGGTACGCAACGCACTCAAATCAGCAGCCATAATTCACCCTAGCGCGCGATGGTATTGGTTCGTTTGATCTTGTTCTGCAACTGGATAATGCCATACAGCAGCGCCTCGGCTGTCGGCGGGCAACCCGGCACATACACGTCCACCGGCACGATGCGGTCGCAGCCGCGCACCACCGAATAGGAATAGTGGTAGTAGCCGCCGCCATTCGCGCAGGATCCCATAGAGATCACCCAGCGCGGCTCGGCCATCTGGTCATACACCTTGCGCAATGCCGGCGCCATTTTGTTGCACAATGTACCCGCAACAATCATCACATCCGATTGGCGCGGGCTGGGACGGAACACCACGCCGAAACGATCCAGGTCATAGCGCGCCGCGCCTGCCTGCATCATTTCCACCGCGCAACAGGCCAGCCCGAAAGTCATCGGCCATAGCGAACCGGTGCGGGTGTAATTGATGATGGTGTCGAGCGTCGTGGTGACGACACTTTTCTCCAGAATGCCCTCAATGCCCATGCGCCCCCCTATTTCTCTGCTTCCTGTTGGCTTCGGCATTACCTGAAGGTAAGCCTACGCCGCAACAAGTCGCTACGCGCCGTGTTGTCATGCCGTTACTCCCATTCCAGCGCTCCTTTCATCCATTCGTAGATAAAGCCGACCACGAGGATAGCCAGGAAGATCATCATGGAAACAAAACCGAAAGTACCGATTTCCTTGAGCACGATCGCCCAGGGAAATAGAAAAGCGATTTCAAGATCGAACAGGATGAACAGGATGGCAACGAGGTAATAGCGCACATCGAATTTCATGCGCGCATCTTCGAATGCTTCAAAACCGCATTCGTAGGGAGAATTTTTCTTGCTGTTGGGGCGATGGGGCGATATCAGCTTGCCCAGAGCAACAGGAACCACGCCCATCGCGATACCGACAAAAATGAACAGCAGCACCGGAAAATAATTTTCCAACATTGAGATTCCCCTGGATATGTTGTGTATCTGCCGTGATTCGCAGGCTTCCACCGAAACACTTTTTTATTGTCTGGTTGCGTCGACCACTTATTCATATTTACCCTGGTGCCGATGAGCAGACTCGAACTGCTACGGCTTGCGCCACTACCCCCTCAAGATAGCGTGTCTACCAATTTCACCACATCGGCAATGCAACTGCGATATTACTTTATTTCGGCAAAATTATTTCGGAATCTCCCTGGATTTGGAGTCATCAGCAGGGGCGGCAGGAGCGGTGGCTGGGGTTGACGACGGAGTTACCTGAACGGAAGAGGGCTTTACTTTATCCATCACACCCTGTTGCTGCGCGGGGTGCGCATATATATAAGTCAGCGCCAAACTGGTGATAAAAAACAGCGTCGCGGCGATTGCCGTGCTGCGGCTGAGAAAATTCGCGGAGCCGCTGGAGCCGAACAGGCTGCCCGCCGAACCGGTGCCAAATGCCGCTCCCATATCGGCGCCCTTGCCATGCTGCATCAGCACAAGCATGATTAGCACCGCAGCCGTTATAACATGTACTGCCCAAACTAATGTTTCCACTCACTACCCCGCATTAAAGACAAACAAATCTACCTGAAATATACAAATCAAACCACTTCGACAGGCTCAGGGCAGACCCGGCCAAGTTATGTTTGGGCACCCGCACCGCAAATCGCCAAAAAATCATCCGCCACAAGAGAAGCGCCGCCGATCAGACCGCCATCGATATCCGGCATCGCAAACAGCTCTGCCGCGTTATTCGCCTTCACACTGCCGCCGTAAAGTATACATAACTTCGCGGCAACCTGACCATCAAGAGAGGCAATCCGCTGGCGGATAAACGCATGGATCGCTTGCGCCTGCTCCGAAGTGGCAGTTTTGCCGGTGCCGATAGCCCACACCGGCTCGTAAGCTACCACCCCGTTTTGCAACGCCTGCACGCCACCCAGTTGAATCAGCGCATCCAGTTGTCCGGAAACCACACTTTCGGTAATACCGCTTTCACGCTGTTCCAGCGTCTCGCCCACGCACAAGATCGGGGTAATGCCCGCCTGTTGCACGGCCAGAAATTTCTTTGCCACCAGTCGGCTATCCTCGCCAAAATAAGCGCGACGTTCGGAATGCCCGATGATCGCATAGCTGCAACCGAAGTCGCGCAACATCGTCGCGGACACTTCGCCGGTGAACGCCCCTTTATCCAACTGATGCACATTTTGCGCACCCCACCTGACATTGCTGCCCGACAGCTTTTGCTGCGCCTGAGACAAATAGGGGAATGGCACGCAAACCGCGCAATCGACCCCCTGTATTTGCCCCATGCCGCTGCGCACGGCATCCAGCAACTCGGCATTGCGGGCCAGCCCTCCGTACATTTTCCAATTTCCGGCAACTAACTTTCGACGCATCGTGCTGGCCCATTAAACTGCAAAAAGTGCGCAATCCTACCCGCGAAAGGAGCAACGGTCAATGAAACAGAACCGGGCGAAATGAACGTGCGGGAAAACCCTGAAATCATCCGGGTTTATTTCGGGCATCCGCTGTTGTTGACGCTTCTGTCCGGCATAGTGGTTTTGCAGAATTTCGTGCCTTCCAGATTGGTGTTGCGCAAGTCGGCGCCGACCAGCGTCGCCTCCGTCAGGTCGGCGCGGGTGAGGTTGGCATTGGCCATGCTGGACATGATAAACACCGCACCCTTCGCGTTGGCGCCGGTCAGGTCGGTGCCCTTGAGATTGGTCATGGATAAATTCGCGCCGGCGAGGTTGGCTTCCCTGAGGTTTGCGCCCGGCAGGGTGGTTTGCGACAGGTCGGCCTTTTCCAGGTTGGCGCGCGACAAATTGGCGTTGCTCATGTAGCTTGTGGACAGGATGGTTCCCGTGAGGTTTGCGCCGGACAGGTTTGCGTTGGTCAGGTTGGTCTCGGTGATTTTATCGAAGCTCAGGTTGGCGCCCGACAAGTCGGCGCCCGACAAATCCGAATTCGACAGGTTGGACTTGGTCAGGTCAGTGCCGGAGAGATTGGCGCCGGGGCAACTGGCCCTGCGTTTGATCAGGCAACCATTGATGGTTTGCTGCGCTTCGGCTGCTGGGGCGAACAATACAGCGATGGCAAATAACCAGCTTGTGATGGTTTTAGTTCCGGCGTAACGTTCGCTGATGCAGGCATGAGCCTGCTCTGAAGCTTCGCTTTGCTCCGTTTTCATGGGATTCCCCAGCATGTTGAAATGGATTGCATTGAATTCTAAGGGATATGGAAATTACAAATGTACCAATTTATTTGGCATCATCGTAGAGCGATTGCAGGAGCGACCTCCAGAGCCTGCCCCGGACTTGATCCGGGGTCGCGATTGGGGGGAATCGCGGTCTGGAGACCGCTCCCACAGAGGTCGCTCCAATTTTGTTTCCGGCTCGCCCGATTTTTTACAAACGGTATTTTTGTACTACTGTCGCGTCACGCATGATTTGCCGTACGCATGGCGCCATTCACCCCCATCCCCCTCCTAACCTCCCCCTTGAATGGGGAGGAACTTGGCTCCCTCCCCTTCAAGGGGAGGGTTGGGGTGGGGATGGGGCGGTTTTCGGTTTTGGTATAGTGAAACATTGCATCCGTCATTTTATACGTGACGCGACACTACCATCCCCCTAAGCCCCTTCATCATCTCACGATACATCGGCAACCTTGAGCCCGGCTTTTCGCGCTGCAGCAAGTTGCCGATGATCGGCTGAAACAAATATATCAGGCTCGATGGCGAGCGCGCAACCCACATGAATGGCATCCATTGCCCGAACTGGATTCGACTCCAGCAGCGATACAACCGAGACTAGAATGCCCTGTGTGATCTGGCAAATATCGATATCAGCCAGATCGGCCATCGCGTTGCTCTTGAGCTTCCGGTAATCCGCTTTAGTGAGCTTTTTTTCCCGCAAAAGGCGCGCTAACGTGGAAACCAGTTCCGGTAGGCAGATCACACTAACGACGAGATTGTCCGCCTGCTGGCACAACTTCATGACCTTGTCCAACCCCGGCTCCGCAACATAACGCTTTGCAAAAGCAGAAGTATCCAGAAAAATTTTCACACCGATTCTTCCCGGTCGATCAGTACCTCGCGGCTCAACGACAAGCCTTTAATCGTTAGCGGTGCAGATGGTTTTTTCCATGAAGGCGACCCGGAACGGACAGGCACAATCTCGGCGATGGGTTTGCCGTTGCGGAATACGCGAACTGTATCCCCGCCTTCGACAGCATCAAAATAGTCCTTGGCGTGATTGCGCAACTCGGTAAACGTAGCTTCCCGCATAGAGCCTCCTGTACATAGATGTACATTATCATGCACATTACCGAGGTTGATGTCAATGTGTGCATCAGGAAATTTTCAGCGCCGAAGGAAGAGGAACACGAGATTTTTCTGGGCGTTGAAGGAGCCGCAAATATTCGGCAATTTCTAATCCAGCACGTGCGACACCAGGCCGTCCGCCAGCTTGGGCTCGAACCAGGTGGATTTGGGCGGCATCACTTCATCGGCGTCGGCAACCGCCATCAGGTCTTCCATGCGTGTGGCGAACATCGAGAAGGCGGCCATCTCCCCGCTGTCGACACGCTTTTCCAACTCCGGCAATCCCCGGATGCCGCCGACAAAATCGATGCGCTTATCGCGGCGCGGATCGCTGATGCCGAGCACCGGCGCGATCAGGTAATTTTGCAGCAGGCTCACGTCGAGGCGCGCCACCGGGTCGTTTGCGGGGATCAGGTCGGCGCGGATTTGCAGGCGGTGCCATTGGCCCGGCAGGTAAAGGCCGAACTCGCCGGGCATGGAAGGCTTGACCGGAACAGCGCTGGCCTGCACCGAAAAATTCTCACCGATGCGCTGCAAAAATTTTGCTGCATCCATGCCGTTCAGGTCGACCATAACGCGGTTGTAATCCATGATCTTCATCTGGTGGTGCGGGAAGATCACGGACAGGAAATAGTTGTAGCTTTCATCGCCGCTGTGCTCAGGATTGGCGGCGCGCCGCGCTGCGGCGATACGCGATGCGGCGGCCGAACGGTGGTGCCCGTCGGCGATGTAGAGGGCATGCATCGCATCGAATGCGGCGGTTAACTGGGCGAATATTTCCGCATCGCGGATCACCCACAGCGTATGGCGGATGCCGTCATCCGCGGTCACGTCGGCATCGGGAGTCCCTTCCGATGCGCGCTCCAGCAGCCTGTCCACCTGCGGTGCGGCAGGATAAGCCAGCAATACCGGGCCGGTCTGCGCGTTGAGCGCACCGATCTGGCGCACCCGGTCATCCTCCTTGTCGGGGCGGGTGAACTCGTGCTTGCGGATGCGGTTGGTGTCGTAGTCCGGCACCGAGGCCGCCGCCACCAAACCGGTCTGGCTGTGGCTGCCCATGACTAAGCGGTAGGCGTAATAGCAGGGCGCCGCATCGCGCACCAGCACTTTTTCCGCCAGCATCTTGCCGAGGTTCTCCACCGCCTTGGCATAGACCTCCGGCGCATAGGGATCGGTGCCTGCGGGCAAGTCAATTTCCGGTTTGGAAATATGCAGAAAGCTCCACGGTTTGCCCTCCGCACGCACGCGCGCCTCGGCGGAAGAAAGCACATCGTAGGGAGGGGCGGCGATTTCAGCGGCGCGGGACGGCGCGGGGCGCAAGCCGGTAAAAGGGCGGATCAGGCTCATCGGGATTTCTCGTAGGTAAAATATTCATTTTACCAGTTCGCCGGATAAATTCCCGATAGATGGGTATTTGAACAGGGCAATCGCATCAAAATTACGACAGAAATTAACGAATAAAGTGCTTAATAAACAATATATTGATCGTATCTTTTGTGCGCAGCAAAAAAATCGGCATCAACCTTGTCCAACTTCGCAAGCTAAAAGGTCATGGCCATAACGTTCTGATGCCAATGAATTGGAGCAAAACATTTTATCTTCGGCTATCTTTCTGCAATTCTTCCGCGATTTGATGCGATTGCCCTGGGTATTTGAAAAAAAACAATACCCGTAGTTATTTGCGTGAGCGGCTCATGATGACCCGCTTCAGGATGCGCCGCCCGCCCCCGCCTCCGGCCTGCCGAACTCGATCACCTCGTCCACCTGCAACGCCTTGGGCAACTGGTGGGTGATGAACAGCATGGTGACTTTGCCCTTGAGCTTGTTGACGGTGTGTGCAAAGTGTTCGGCGGTGGCTTGGTCGAGGTTGCTCACCGCCTCGTCGAAGATCAATACGCGCGGGCGCTTGAGCAGGGCGCGCGCGATGGCGATGCGCTGGCGCTGTCCGCCGGACAGGCCGATGCCGTTCTCGCCCACGGGCGTCTGGTAGCCCTGCGGGAGCTGTTCGATGACGGCGTGAATCTCGGCCATCTTGCAGGCGTGGACGATTTCCTCGAAGCTGGCGTGGGGGTTGGCCAGTTGCAGGTTTTCGTAGAGGGTGCCGGAGAACAAGCGGGTCTCCTGCGGCACCACGCCGAAGTTGGCGCGCAGCTCGTTGGCGGCGAGGTGGCGGATATCGAAGCCGTCCAGCAGGATGCTGCCATCTGTCGGCCAGTAAAAACCTTGCAGCATTTTGCCCAGCGTGCTTTTGCCGCAGCCCGACGGCCCCATCAGCACGGTGAGCTTGCCGGATGGCAAAATGAGATTCAGGTTGCGGTACAGGTAAGGATGCTTGTCGCTGTAACGGAAGCTGACATCCCTGAGTTCGACACGCCCGCCCACCCCGCTGCGGGCGCGCGCGGGAACCAGCGCATGCGGTTCGGCGGGCGCATCCATCAAATCGCCCAAACGCTTGACGGCGATGTCGGCCTGCTGGAATTCCTGCCACAGCCCGGCCAGCCGCAGCATCGGCTGGCTCATGCGCCCGGCGAACATCTGGAAAGCGACCAGCATACCGATGGAGAAGCCGTCGTTCCGCATCACCAGCAGCGCGCCCACCACGAGGATGGACAGGGTCATGATCTGTTCCAAAGCATTAGCCGCGACGTTGTAGCTGTTCGAGAGCTGGCGCGTGGAAAATCCGGCGGCAAGGTATTGCGAGAGAAGGTCGCCGTATTTCTGTTCCAGCACCGGCTCCATTTGCAGGGATTTGACGGTTTCCATGCCGGCGACATATTCGGTGACAAAGGCTTGGTTCCGGGCGCCCAGCAGGAACTGGTGGTTGAGCTTGTCGCGCAGCGCGGGCGTGACGGCGAAGCTGATCGCGCAGATCAGCGACAGCAGCAGCAACGAAATCAGCGTGAGCTGCCAACTGTACCAGAACATCACCGCGAGGAAGATCAGCAGAAACGGCAGGTCGAGCAGCAGTGTGACGGCGGCCCCCGAGATGAATTCGCGCACCGTCTCGACGCCGTGCAGGCGCGCGACCAGCGTGCCGGTGGGGCGGTGCTCGAAGTACGGCAGCGGCAGGTGCAGCAGGTGGCGGAACACCTGGCTGCCGAGCACCGCGTCGATGCGGTTGCCGGTGTGCAGCACGAAGTACTGGCGCAGCCAGGTCATCGCGCTGTTGAACAGCATGAACATCACCAGCCCGGCGGCGAGGGCGATCAATGTGCTCTGGGTCTGGTGGACGATGACCTTGTCGATGATGACCTGGGTGAACAGCGGGGTGACCAGACCGACCAACTGGATGGCGAGCGAAGCGATCAGGATGTCGCGCCAGATGCGCTTGTGTTTCATCAGCTCCGGGATGAACCAGCGGAAGCCGAACGGGGTGTGGCCGGGTGCGGGAGGCTGAGGCGCGGAGGCGGACTGTTCTGCTTCGAGGTCGGCGGTGGTCTGCGCGGTGTCGCGCGCGACCAGCAGGATGTCGCTGCGGAAGTGTTTGGTGAATTCCGCCAGCGGCACGGTTTCCGGTTGCTCGGCTCCGGCACGGAAAAACAGCACGCGCTCTTCATCGGCCTTGACCAGCAGCGCGGGGGTTGCGGGTTTGGGCGGAGGAACATCAGTTTCACCCGCGAGTTCGGTGTCACCCTCTCCCCAACCCTCTCCCGCAAGCGGGAGAGGGAGCAAACGAGAAGAACCCTGTTCAATCCCGGCAACCGTAGGGTGGGCTATGCCTGTCCTGAGCGTGTCGAAGTGGCCCACCATGTCGGGCAGAGCCCGACCTACATTTGGCTCTTCCGCTTCATCTTCGCGCACAAACGCTACCACGGGAAACGGGATGCGCTCCAGCGTGGCGATGCCCTCTTCGTCCAGTTCCATCTCGCCGACCTTGAAATCCAGCGCTTGCAGCGCGTTGAGCAATGCGGTGCGGGAATACGGCGGCGGGAATTGCTGGCTGACGAGCTGCGGGTCGAACGGCAGGCGGAATACGCGCGACAGGCTGCCGATCAGCCACAGCATGTCTTGTCTGGAATAGTACATATTCAACCTTTTCTTGAATTAGTCTTACTGTGTCACATAGCGATCAAGGGATGCAGTGCAAGGCAAAATCGGGTGAAAAAGCGGAGTTTACATAGCGTAAATGAGCATTTTGAGCCCGATTTTAACGCCGCAATGCGCCCTTCAGCGCTATGTGACA
>JACREB010000192.1 GCA_016218475.1 Nitrosomonadales bacterium
AAGCCTTAAAATGTGATAATAATCAAATTGCTGTGCGATTCAAATCTTTTAATACTTGGATTTTCACAACAGTAACATATTGAATTTATTTACTTATTTTGATGGCAATGCGATTCACCGTATTTAGCTGGATACCCCACTATAGCAATTGTGCGGGTATTAAGGTAAAACACACAAATTCGCATTCGGGTCGAAGTGAAACAACTTCCGTAAAGCTCTGTTGGCCGGTTTTCGCCGAGGCACATCATGACCGCACCGCAATCGGGGCTCGAATTTTCCGTGCAGTCGGCCAGGCGACTATTCTTTGCCCGGAAGTTGCGCAGAACGGCGGATATTGCCGCCAAATGATCGGGATTCCCGTCCTTGCCAAAGCAGGATGCCGGTATTTTCAAGCCACGGACGTAATAGTGGGAAGGGGCTCGTTATGGGAAAGACAACTTGCCGGCCATGAAAGCCCGGTCATGAAAGCTAAGGTGCTGCATCTTGCGCTGCTGGGGCCTTTCGATATGCGCGTGGCCGGAAGCTCTCTTGATGTCGGCTATGCCAAGCTGCGCGCTTTGCTGGCGTTTCTGGCAATGTCGGCGGGTGTGCCGCTGCAGCGTGAATACTTGGCCGAGCTGTTTTGGCCCGGAATGCCTGCGGCGGCGGGCCGCCAAAATCTGCGGCGCGCGCTTTTCAATTTGAAATCCGCCATGGGCGGTGCAGGCAAACTGCTTTTTGCAAAGCGGGATGCGGTAACGCTGACTTGGCCGGGTTCATTATGGCTGGACGTGGCGGAGTTTACTGCCGCTGCACCTTCCTGTGTGGCCGCTCCAACCCCTGCCTATTGCAACACCTGCATTGCACAAATGGAGCGCATGGCGGGGTTTTATCGCGGCGAATTCATGGCCGGGTTCTCATTGCCGCATTGCCCGGATTTCGAGGACTGGCTCCAACTGCAACGCGAATCCATGCATCGCCGCGCCCTTTCCATACTGGAACGGCTGACGAATTGCCACGAGCAGGTTAACGGTTGTGAGAGGGCGCTTCCGTTCGCCTTGCGCTATACGGAATTGGAGCCGTGGAACGAGGAAGGCCATCGCCGGGCAATGCGGCTATATGCGCTTAACGGGCAGAGCAGTGCTGCCCTCGGACAATATGGATTCTGTTGCCGGATGCTGGAAAAGGAATTGGGAGTATTGCCCGGCGATGAAACGCGAAACTTGGCGGAAAGCATCCGGAAGGGTGGGTGGCGGCCGGGCCATCCCGGCGCAGCGGGAGAGCCGCCGATAACAGTTCTTCCACCACTGATAGCGGAGCGACGCCGCGTGACCGTGCTGTATTGCGAGTTTATTTTCGCTGCGACCGGTGAGCCCGATGAGGCGGCAGCGCTATTGCGGGCGCCGCAGACCCGTTGCGCCGAAATCATCCGGCAGTTTTCGGGGCATATCGTGCAAGTGTACGGCGGCGGGTTGCTGGCTTATTTCGGATACCCGCAAGCCCATGAAAACGCTGTACGCTGCGCCGTTCAGGCAGCCATGGCCGTCACGCGCGAAGCTGCCGACGGCATTGAAATTCGTGCGGGTGTTCATACCGGGCTTGTCATCACCGGCGGCGAGCCATCCATGCCGGACACGGTCGGCAATACCTCCATGCTCACCATCAAGTTGCGCCATGGCGTAGCGCATAACGAAGTTGTGGTCAGCCAGGATACGCGATGTCTTGTGGCAGGATATTTCGATTGCATAAGCATGGGTGTCCAATCGTTTCCAGGCGTTGCACGGCCTCTGGAAATATTCAAGGTGGCGCGGGAAAGCGGGGCATGCACCCGCCTTGATGCTGCCGCGCAGTTAACCCCCTTGGCCGGGCGCAAGGGGGAAATCGCCAAGCTGATGGGGTTGTGGGAAAAGGCCGCGCAAGGTACATGCCGTGTTGTGCTGGTGCGGGGCGAGGCGGGCATCGGCAAATCCCGCTTGGCGCATGCCGTGAAAGAGCAACTGGCCGGCAAGCCGCATGCAATACGCGAGTTACGCTGTTTACCGGAGTTCAGCCTGTCGCCGTTTTACCCCCTGATCGCGATGCTCGAAACTTTTTATGGTTTCGCGCACGATGACACACCCGAGGCAAAATTCGGCAAGCTGGCGAAATATCTCGAAACGCATTACCCGGCATCGGCGCAACATGCTGCCCCCTTGCTTGCCCAGATGCTTTCCCTGCCTCCCGGTGAGGATTACCGTGCACCCGGTTTGTCGCCGCAAAAGCAGAAGGAGCAGACTGTCGCCATCCTGCTTGGTCTGTTGCGGGCGCCGGGGGCGCAGCAGCCCGTATTGCTCATCGTCGAAGACTTGCACTGGATCGATCCATCCACGCTGGAATTGTTGACACGGTTCGTTGAGCAAACAGAAAGTGCATCTGTTCTCGCGCTCTTCACTGCCCGGCCCGAGTTTGTTCCTCCTTGGAAGGAAACGCTCGCGACCGCGCTGACACTTGCACCTCTTGCCGAGGACAAGGTGGTGCAAATGATCGCTTCGATAAGCGGGGACATTCCGGCAGAGACCATCCGCCGCATCGTGGAACGCGCCGATGGTGTGCCGCTGTTTGTCGAAGAAATGGCGAAAATTGCAGCCACGGATAATCAAGCAAACATTCCGGCAACGCTGCACGATCTTCTGGCCGCGCGTATCGACAAGTTGGGTGAGGCGAAATATACCGCACAACTTGCCACCACGCTCGGGCGCGAGTTCAATCTGAATTTGCTGCGCAAGGTTTCCCGGCTTGCCCCAGCCGCGCTGGCGCAGACCTTGAGCGCGTTACAGGATGCCGGGTTGATATTGGAGGTGAATGAAACAACCTGTCAATTCAAGCACGCATTGATTCAGGAAACTGCCTATCAATTCCAAACCATGGCAGGCCGGCAGGATACGCATAGACTTATCGCGCAATCGCTGCAAAGCGATTTCCCCAATATCGCCGCAACCATGCCCGAGCTGTTGGCGCAGCACTTGTCTGCTGGCGGTGAAGCGCAACAGGCTATCGAATACTGGATCAAGGCCGGGCAACGATCCGCCCTGAATTCAGCCAACCTGGAGGCGATTGGGCATTTCAATTCCGGTTTGCAACTCCTGATGACTCTTCCTGCGGATCAGGAGAGGGACAGGATGGAATTCAAAATACTGGTCAGCCTCTGCCCCATGTTATATGCCGCCAAGGGCTACGGTTCCGAGGGAGCCACGCAGACCAATGCGCGCATTTCCGCCTTGAGCGGGCTGGTAGGCGATAGTCCGGAGCTATTCCATGCGAAATGGGTGCTCGTATTGAACACGATTACAAACTCGGGAGCCACTAAAATTGGGGCTATGGGAATCGCATTACATCTGCTGGGCATGGCGCACGACGACCCGCTGAGGAAACAGGCAGCCCACTATGCCGTGGCCAATGCCGCTTTCTGGCTGGGCGAGTTCGAAACTACGCGTACACACGCCGAACAGGCTATCGCGCTTCATCATCCTGATCAGCGCCAGATGCTGCTTGAACAATTCGGCGATGACTTATCCGTAACCTGCGAAATATTTCTGTCCCACGCGCTTTATTTCCTTGGCTTCCCGGATCAAGCGCAACTGGTTTGTGATCGGATGCTCACGAAGGCACGAAAGCATATATATCCTCATACCCTTGCGTTTGCGCTCGGTTTCTCTTCTTTGTTGTATCGCTGGCTGAACAAACACGCAGAAACATTATCGCTGTCCGCCGAGGCTATCCTTGTCTCACGGCAGCATGATTTCCCGGTTTGGTTATCCGTGGGTGAAGTGGCACACGGCTGGGCGCTTGTCATGCACGGGCAGGAGGAGGGCATCGCTGAACTCAAGTCCGGCATAGCAGGAATGCGTACAACAGTAAGGAGTTAAGCAAAAATAACTTGAACAATTGCGACAATTCCTCTATCGTGGAGATATGAGTGACATGACGACGATAGAAGCAAAATATCAAGCGCTGTCCGGTCGGCTGAATGAAGCCGCGTTGCGCGTGTGGGCG
>JACREB010000016.1 GCA_016218475.1 Nitrosomonadales bacterium
GCTAATTCCGACAATGGGTCGATGTTCCGACGGTCTGCCAAGGGTCGGAAACGGACAGACTATGACTTACAGGTACACGTCTGGCAACAGTGTGTGTCCAGGGGGCGAGCTTTTTCTTCAGGAGTTCGTTGACCTGCGCGGGGTTGGCCTTGCTTCGTGTCTGTCTGCTTCCGATCAGGAAGCTATCACTCGCTAATCTCCCTAATTTTAAGCCACGGTCGTTTATGGATTCCTGTCAATCTCCTTGTGCGTTCCAACGCGGCGGAGAACGGCGGTGGCGCCGTTAATATTCATTGTGATCTTGTGGCTGTGATTCGAGGTAGCGTGAATGGCGTAAATTGGTGGGTGGTAATCTGCCAGCCTGTTTAAGCGGAGGCGATTTGAGCGAGGATTAATTTTCAAATCCTTCAACGCTTTCTTAACATCTTCCCTGATTTCTGGGGACAGCTTCTTGAGGTCGTGTTCGAACCGGTTGGTGTATTGGTAATTTTCTATAACAGGCACTCCCTTCCTGTCGTGATGCATTTCATAACCCCATGTCCTTGAACATTTCGTCCACGTCGGTGTATTGCTTGCTCCCTGGTTTCTCTAGGTCAACGTCATGCTCCATGATCGCCCAGCGCAGATCGAGAACAGAGTTGTGGAGGTCTGCCGTAACAGTAATAGTGCGTTTGTACTCCGAGATCACCGCTTCTTTGTTGCTGCCGCGCAGTTCGACATCGGCGTACGCCGAAGCTAAACCTTTGCGCAGCACCGCTACTTGCACTTGTAGTGCACCTTCCGCAGCACTCAGTAGGTCACATGCGACATCTTTCGGGTCAATCACGCGGTTGGGTTTGCAATGCTTGATGTGATCCGCGGCTTCTCGCGCGACTCGGATATGCTCGGCGTAGATATCCTGTAATTTGGAGAGCCTGTCGACAACCGTGTCAACATTGCGCAGCAGTTCGAGTGTGGCAGCGTTCGCAGAACGTGAAACGTCGTTACCGATCTCGCGAACACGGTCGATATTCTCTTCGTATGTGCAGTTGCGCATGGTTATCGTCTCTTTCTCAGCTAACGGTGATGTTTTTGTTGAGGGAAGGGTGGACCGGTCGGCCGCGTGTGACGCCCTCCCTTATAGCGTCGGCTGGAACATATATCGGTTCTATCGGAGTGGAACTATAGCAGATGTTCCATAGCTGCGATCGCCGAATGTCGGTAGCTGAAAAAGCTTGAAAAATCTCAATATTTTTAAGCGAACACCACCTGCTTCCCTACAGTTAAACCTTCAGATCAAGAACAGGCAAGGAAGGCGCGATGATCAGGGCGCGAGCTTTTTCTTCAGGAGTTCGTTGACCTGCGCCGGGTTGGCCTTGCCTTGGGTCGCCTTCATAACTTGGCCAACAAAATAACCGAACAGCGTCTCCTTGCCGGCGCGGTACTGTTCCATCTGCTTTGGGTTTTTCGCCATTACCTCGTCAATCGCCTTCTCAATCGCGCCGCTGTCGGTGATCTGTCTCAGACCCTTCTTTTCGATCACGGCGTCGGCGTTGCCCTCGCCGGCCCACATCGCTTCGAGCACGTCCTTGGCGATTTTGCCGGAGATGGTGTTGTCAGCCAGGCGCCTCAGAAGTCCCGCCATCATGGTTGCGGTTACGGTGGACTGGGCGATGTCCTTGTTGTCGCGGTTGAGGAAGCCGGAAAGCTCGACCGCAATCCAGTTGGCGGCAATCTTGGGGTCGGCTTTTGCTTGCTTGACGACGGCTTCATAGTAATCGGCCATTTCGCGCGAACTCGTCAGGACGCCGGCATCGTACTTGTTGAGCCCGTACTGGCTCATGAAGCGCACACGCTTGGCATCCGGCAACTCGATCAGTGTCGCGCGCACGCCCTCGATAAGCGCGTCGTCCAGCACCAGCGGCGGCAGGTCGGGATCGGGGAAGTAGCGATAGTCCATCGCCTCTTCCTTGGAACGCATCGAGCGCGTCTGGTCCTTATCCGAGTCGTACAGGCGCGTTTCCTGGACAACAGTGCCGCCGCCTTCGAGCACGCCGACCTGGCGCTCGATCTCGTATTCGATCGCCTTCTCGACGAAGCGGAACGAATTGACGTTCTTGATCTCGGCGCGGGTGCCGAATTTCTTCTCTCCCTTCGGGCGCACCGACACGTTGGCGTCGCAACGGAAGCTGCCTTCCTGCATGTTGCCGTCGCAGATGCCGAGCCACACCACGAGCTGGTGCAGCTTCTTGAGGTAGGCCACGGCCTCCTTGGAAGAACGCAGATCCGGTTCGGAGACGATTTCCAGCAGCGGCGTGCCGGCGCGGTTGAGATCAATGCCGGTCATGCCGTGGAAGTCCTCGTGCAGCGACTTGCCGGCGTCTTCTTCCAGATGTGCGCGCGTGATGCCGATGACCTTCTCGACCCCGTCCACGTCAATCGTGAGCGTGCCTTTGGACACCACCGGCAGCTCGTACTGCGAAATCTGGTAGCCCTTGGGCAGGTCGGGATAGAAATAATTCTTGCGCGCGAACACCGAGCGGCGGTTCACCTGCGCGCCGATGGCGAGCCCGAGCTTCACCGCCATGCGCGCGGCTTCCTTGTTAAACACCGGCAACACGCCCGGGAGCGCGATATCCACCGCGCACGCCTGCGTGTTCGGCGCGGCGCCGTACTGCGTGGCCGCGCCCGAGAACGCCTTGCTTTTGGTGAGCAACTGGGCGTGGACTTCGAGGCCGATGACTGTTTCCCATTCCATAAAATATCTGTTTTTCAATCGAGACTTGGTTAGAACAGCGTATGTGCAAATATGATTTGCGACATATCTACTTCAATGTTTCCAAGAAATGGCTTAGTTCAGCCTTATCACGGAACGTGGCGGTGATCTGGTCACCATTGCTGTACTGCACGATCAGATCGAACTGCTTAAATTTTCCGTTAGGTTTGTCGAAACGCTCGGTCGTAACATAACGAAGGGCCGATTCGACATCTTTATATGTCTGCTCTTCGCCATACAGCGGTATAAGAACGATACGTACAAGAACTCTATTGAGCGCATCTCGCAGTCGTTGCATGAAAGCATCAACTTGCTCACCACACGACTTAATAATCGATTGCTTGATTTTCGATAAATCGCTGCTACTAAGCCCGCCAAGTCGGGAGGTCGCTTGTTTCAAAAACTTGCGGGGCGTTTTTTCATCGTAAGCAATGTCAAAACCAATCTTGCCGAACACTTTGACTACAGCATCATACGGGATATAAATCACTGCGAAGCCGCTGCTTCTAAGCTGAGCAAGCGATGGCTCCGTATAATCACCTGCAAGCACAACCCCGAAAAAGGGAGCAGATAATTTATGGAGCTCAACTATTGGTAGTATTGCTGCTTGAATTTCCTGGGCTTTATTTTTCGAATGCCTTGTATAGCGGCGCCATGCGGATTCGATAAACGCTATAGGACGACCTAGCTTCTTATCGCTCCCGCCAATCTCGATAACAAAATCGAGATCATGGGAATTACCATATTTATCCGTCCAAGTAACCTTCTTGCCTTTACGTGCTGCACGATGCTTCTGATAATCGAGATAAAACCCTTTCTCTCCGACAAACTGCATCAACCTTGGGCGGAGAATCTCATCCAACACGAGACCCTCCAGCAGTGCACCTAGATCTTGTCCAAACTTATGAGCTGGCGACTTGGCCATCTGTATTACCCATGCAGCCAGAGCCTGCCTTCATGTAGCGGCACTCTGTGCTTCCTGTTTTTCCACTTTGTATTTCTGTCGCGTAGTTTTTCAAATTTCCAAGAGCTGAATCCGGCAGATATCGCTAACTCTCCAAGCCAACGCTCGGCCGGTACATGAATTCCGTAGGGCGCCGAGTCCCCCACTACAAAACATGCAAGGCACCCTGGCCTTCCGACCCGCCTTAGTGCCCGGAATGTCCGAGCAAGGTCAACGAAATAGGCCGCTACCATCGTATGGTAGGCTTTCTTGCCACCTTTAGTCTCCCGTATGCAGGCAAGCTTCTCGCAAACTTGCGAAAGCTCTGCTCTTATTGGACTCACATGAGAATTTTCGAGTAACTCATCTAACTGCAAGCTATCAATTGATGCGTGTTGTGAGCTGGAACGAATCAGGAATCTCCTAACCTTTTCGTGCAAATCGCTCCAACGATCAACCTCTCCCCAAAATGTCATTTCCAAGCGCGTCGCGTCCGCGTAATCGTAATTATTGGGATATGGCGGGGACGTAATTACAAGGTCTATCGATCCTGGCTCAATCCCTTCAAGCAAACGCGCATCTCCATCCAAGATATGTGCTTTGGTCTGTTTCCTCGTAGACTGAAGCGCTTTCATGTCACTCGCCATCAGCATGGCTTGCGCCTCAAGCGCTGCGAGCGGCTCCATTACTTTCGCTTTTCTTTTGTTCGGCAAGATATATTGCCACTGCGCGGTACCAACATGACTGCTCGCACGTAACATTGCTGTTATGGCAAGAAAAATAAGTGAGGCTATCTCCGGTGAAAGCTCCGAGGATACCTTCATATAGGATTCTCTGATACGAGCAAGTTGCTGCAGTGCTTCGGGGGTGTAGCACTTTTGTAGAAGTGGCGGTACTACACCGAAGTCTACACTCCTTGATGAACGGGCACGGGAGAGCACATCATCGATCCCCTTAAGAAACTTCTGAGGATCAGCCCACCAATTTAGCTTTGCTTTGGCAAGCTCCCGAACGAATGGGTGAGCTTCTACACCATACGATGGAATACCAAGCTCATCTGAAACCACTGAAACTGTACCCGAGCCAACGAATGGGTCCAAAACAACGGCTGGGGAATGTTGCGTAATTAATGATTTCGCCCACTCGGCTGAAAATCCCGCTGAATATCGAAACCACCTATGCACAGGGAGAGCCATGTTATCGACAAATGTGCCACTCCGCTTGAAGCGCCTTGAGCGAGCCAGGCTCGCGGTGGGCTCTTCCCACCCATCAAATGGGAGTTGTCCTTCAAGTAGTCTGAGGGATGCCATCTGCGCTCCTGCGTGAAGAACTTACCATACAAACATGCTACGTCAGCAGCCGTCAGAGCGCACTACCTGACGGGACAGAGTGTGTTCAACACCTAGTCAAACTCCTTGGGGATGCGCCGGTGCCAGTCGGTGGCCTGCTGATACTTATGCGCCACGTTGAGCAGGCGCGCCTCGTCGAAATACCGGCCGATGAGCTGCAAGCCCACCGGCAGACCCTTGGCATCGAAACCGGCGGGGATGGACATGCCCGGCAGGCCGGCGAGATTCACCGAGATCGTGTAGATATCGGAGAGGTACATCGCCACCGGATCGTCACTCTTCTCGCCGAGTTTGAACGCCGTGGTCGGCGATGTCGGGCCCAGGATCACGTCGCAGGCCTCGAACGCCTGCTTGAAATCCTCGGCGATCAGCCGCCGAAGCTGCTGCGCCTTCAGATAATAGGCGTCGTAGTAGCCGGCCGAGAGCGCGTAGGTGCCGATCATGATGCGCCGCTTGACCTCGGCGCCGAAGCCCTGGGCGCGGGTTTTCTTGTACATATCGATCAGGTCGGAATATTCCGGCGCGCGGTAGCCGTAGCGCGCGCCGTCGAAACGCGCGAGGTTGCTGCTGGCCTCGGCCGGCGCCAGCACGTAGTAACAGGGAATCGCGAGCTGGCTGTTCGGCAGGCTTACCTCGACTATCTGGGCGCCGAGCTTTTTGTATTCGTTGACCGCCGTCTCGATGACCTTGGCCACCTCGGGGCTCAGGCCCTCACCGAAATACTCCTTCGGCAACCCGACACACAGACCTTTAATATCGCGATTGAGCGCGGCGGTGTAATCCGGCACGGCTTGCTCGACGGAGGTTGCGTCGCGTGGATCGAAGCCGGCCATGACGTTGAGCAGGAGCGCGCAGTCCTCGGCGGTACGGCAGATGGGCCCGCCCTGGTCGAGC
>JACREB010000191.1 GCA_016218475.1 Nitrosomonadales bacterium
GCCCGTCGCAGGGTCGTACGTTCCCGGCATCGGAGCCGGGGTTCCATACATGCCCGGAGCCGGGGCGCCGTACACGCCCGGAGCCGGAGCCATATACGTGCCCGTCGCAGGATCGTACGTTCCCGTCCCCGGAGCCGGGGCTCCATACATGCCCGGGGCCGGGGCGTACATGCCTGTCGTCGGTGCCATATACATCCCCGTCGCAGGATCGTACGTCCCGGTCATCGGAGCCGTCGCGTAGGTGCCCGGAGCCGGGGCGCCGTACACGCCCGGAGCCGGAGCCATATACGTGCCCGTCGCAGGGTCGTACGTTCCCGGCATCGGAGCCGGGGTTCCATACATGCCCGGAGCCGGGGCGCCGTACACGCCCGGAGCCGGAGCCATATACGTGCCCGTCGCAGGATCGTACATTCCCGTCCCCGGAGCCGGAGCTCCATACATGCCCGGAGCCGGGACGCCGTACACGCCCGGAGCCGGAGCGATATACATGCCCGTCGCAGGGTCGTACGTTCCCGGCATCGGCGCTGCTCCGTACATCCCCGGCGCCATTCCGGGCGCCATCCCCGGCATCATCGCTCCCGTCGCAGGGTCGTACACCCCCGGTGCCGTGCCGGGAGCCATACCTGCTATCCCGGGAGCCCCACCTGCCGTTCCCGGAGCACCACCTGCCGTTCCCGGAGCTCCGCCTGCCGTTCCCGGAGCTCCGCCTGCAGCCTGATCAGATTTGCCTGCTGCACCCTGCGTGCCGCCTTGCTGCTTGCTTTCCGCAGATGATTTGCCTTCTCCGGGTTGCCCCTTCCCCTGTTCCTTGCTTTCCGGGCCTTGCTTTCCCGAGTCTTGTTTTTCGGAGCCTTGTTTTTCCGAATCTTTCTTGTCTGAGCCTTGCTGCTGTTGTTCCTTTTGCTGCTGTTGTTTCGATTCGGGAACCGGCCCGTTCGTTACTGCCTTCAAAATAAATGCGGGCGTCGGCACAAATTTCATTACACCACCGGGAGCTACCAGTACGGTCTGCCCGGGCATACTCACCAGTGTGCGTAACGCACCGCTCGGGTCTACCGTGGTAATTACATGACTTCCTTCTATGGTGTGGTTAAGAGTTGTGTTGTTGCCCGGTGAGAAATTCAGCACGTTACCGGAACCGCGAATCCCGATGGTCGCGCCCGGGGTTTTCATCTTGAACTTATCCTTGTTATAGCTCGCAATCGCGCCGGTAAATGCGCGGAATGTCCCTTTCACCAAAGATAAAACCGTGTTGCTGGACTCGTCAGGCTTGCCGTTGTATTGGTACTGATCGATATGCAGCTCGGTATCGGGGCGCACCGCGATAAAAGCGCCGTCGCTCATGCGCAGTTGCGCCATCCCATCCTTGCCGGACACGATGGTTTCTTTCGCTTCGATATCCCCGTCTTTTTCCGCCTTGCGCTCGCCGGCTGCGCCCACTATGCGCACATCGCCGATCACAAAATTAAACTTGCCCGCCGCCGCAACACTTTCTGCAACGGGCAAGGCTGCAAGCAATATGCAGAGCAAAAGTTTTATCAGCGAGTTTGATTTCATCCCAGATAATCCATTAGAAAAACTGCGTCATAGTGGTTTTGTCCGCTTCGCGGAGTATTTTTTATTGCTGGATACCGGCCTTCGCCGGTATGACGGCCTAATGGGTTATTTGATTTCATGATAAGCCTCCAACTACTACATGAATATCTCTAAAAATCTCTTCTCAATGAAACCGAGCTATCGTTGCGGCGATATTGGTAGAGCGACAAATTCGAGCGGTTATTGGTCAACGCAACCGACCCTTTGATCGTCCACTTTTCCCAAGGGCGGGCGGTAACACCAAAACTCAGGCTCTGCGTTTCATCGCGTGCATAAAAATCAGCCAGCCCGGGTGAGCGCGCACCGGGTGTGCTGTCATGCCTGACCGTTGTACCACCCGACAGGAAAAAATCCGTTTTTTCCAATGGCGTGAACTGAAAATGCGCAAGCACACCCGTGTTGGTGCGCCCCATATTTGACCCTCCATTGGCGGGCTTATCAATAGAGTGGTTGGCGTTTGCAAAAATCAGCGGGGTCATTTTCCCCTCGAATATGTGCAGCCATGACCCGCTGAGAGACGATTGCCTCGTGTTCTGTGAAAGTGTCTTGAGATAACGCGGCTCGCTGTAGCCCAATGACCATGTCATCTGGTCGCGGTCACCGAAGCTGTGTTTCCATTCCGCGCTCAATCCGGCTGTATCGCGGAAACTATTTGTCCCTGCGGTAAAACCGGATTGCCTGTATTGCCCGAAGGAGCCGGATATGCGATAGCTATCGTCGCCGTTCGCAAGGGCGATTCCGGCACGCAAATCCATATTCAGATTATTCATCGAAGCCACTTTGTTATAGACACGCTGTTTGACGTCAACCCCGGCAAAAATGCTGACCCCATGCTCTTCGCTCACCAGACGATTGAAATCCACGCCTCCGGCCACTGCCGTATACATGCCGGAATAATGCAGTGAGCTACCGGTTGGTTCATAGTTAAACATCGACACCAAGTCAGCCCTTGTCATACCGAGAATACCCGCCACACCCGCGGTGTTATCCCCCGTTGCCGCAGTGATATTGTCATCATGTCCCACGCTGGTTTCCAGGTAAGCCGTCACCTGCTGTATCTTCGCTTGTTGACGCTCTTCAATCGCATCGAGGTGTTTCTTGATTACCGCCACGGCCGGCTCGGGCGGATTTTGCGTATTAAGCACGGTTTCAAATTCCTTTTTTGCCAGATCATCGCTGCCCATCGCAAAGTAAGCGCGTGCCAAATCGAGGCGCGCACCGGCAAAATTCGGGTTGACCGCCAGCACCCGCTCAAAAGCGATGGTGGCTCGATCCGGCTTGCCGCTATCCAGCGCCGCCATTCCCAGCAGGTAATCAAAGGCGATCTCCCCGGAGTAATCGGCCTCTTTCGGCTCAAGAAGATTGTAGGCATCCGCCGGTTTCCCGCCCCTGATCAGCGCGGTGGCTTGCTGCAACAAGACCCCCATCAATCTTTTTGCCGGTGTGAGTCCGGGTTGCAGAAAAGGTGTTGCCGGTTTTTTTACCTGGCTCATGGTTTCAGCGGGATTGGGCGCTTCCCGTTTGGCCCCGGCAAGGCGTAACGCATCACTGCCCGCACCTGTCCTTGCAGCATTACCCTCCAGAGAAATCAACAAGTTCTTGCCGTCGATTTTGGTGTTATATGCCAGCATCCGATCAAGATTAATCACCAAACGCGTGTTCTTGCCGACATGGTCGATTTTTGCGCTACGCAGACTTCCCATGGCGAAATCCTGATCGGATTTGCCCAACCCGTTCGCCGTATCGGGAAAATCAAGCACGATGCGGGGCGGGGTATCGGGGTTATTGATGGTAACCCCGGCACCGGCTGGCAAATTGGCCAATGGTTGCGCGAATTCAACCCTGATAATTATCGTTCCGTTACCGATATCGCTCGCATTCAGCGCGACAATGCTGTTCTGCGCATATACGCTGCTTGCGACCAGCATCAATCCGGAAAATATCCAGCCTGCTTTATCCGGGAATTTCATGTTTTTTGTCTGTCCAAATCACACCATATTTTGCAGTATCTCTCTACACATAACATAAGGTCAATAGGCAGCCTTGATGGATTTTGCTCTGAAGGGTAATTTCGCAAGCTAAAGAAATCCATCACCGCTCCCTGAGCGCTTTCTCTTTCGCCTTCAACAAAGGTTTCAGCAAATAGCTCAAGATCGATTTTCGCCCGGTCAGGATTTCCACATCCGCTGTCATACCGGGGATGATAGGCAGTTGTTTGCTGCCGCTCTGGACAAAATTGGTATCTGTCCTGACCCGGATCAGGAAATAGCTCTCGCCACGCTTCTCATCGACGATGGTATCTGCGCTGATATGCTCCAGCTTCCCCCTGATGCCGCCATATATCGAAAAATCGTAGGCCGTAATTTTTACGGTCGCATCCTGGCCCGGGTGCAAGAAAGCGATATCCGAGGGTCGCACCTGAGCCTCGATCAACAAATTGTCTTCAATCGGCACAATGTCCATGATGCTCATACCCGGCTGGATTATGCCGCCTATCGTGACCACATATAATTTCTTGATAACGCCCTGTACCGGCGAACGCACCACCGTTCGCGTCATTCGGTCTGCCGAAGAAATATTGGTTTGCGCCAAGCCTTCAATTTCCAGAAGATTTTTATTGAGTTCGGATTGCGCTTCCGCGCGAAACTTGTTGCGCTGGTCATCGACCTGCCCGCGCAAATCGTTCACCTGCCGCTGCAAACGCAAAATTTCCACTTCCGAGGCGGAGCCTTTCTGTAGCAAAGGCATGGTTTTATCGAGCTCTTCCTTGGCCAGTTGGTAACTCCGGTATACCGAACCTATCGAGGCATCCAGCGCCTTCATCTTCGAATCAAAAAGCGCGGACTCGGCCTTGACCGACTGGGGCGCCTCATCGCGGAGCTCCTTCGAAAACACCGGTTTTTCTCCTGTCGTTTCCGCCAGCAAGCGTGCGTTTGCCGCCAACAAGGCCAAATATCGCGCCCTTCCCTCCTTGTAATTCGAAACAAACTTCGTATCGTCGATGCGCAGGAGCACCTGATCCTTGCTCACCACATCGCCCTCATGGGCGCTCAACTCCGAAAGAATGCCCCCTTCAAGATTCTGGATCACTTGCACCTGGCTTGATGGGATCACCTTTCCCGTGCCGGATGTAACTTCGTCCAATATCGCATAGTGTGCCCAAATCGCGGCCAGCAACAAAAAGGACAGGACGGCATAGAGCAGGCTGCGGGAAAAACAGGTCTCCGCAAGGCTGCGGCCACGGTCAAACGCCGAATCCCTATATGGCTGATGCGGTTTCGGGGCATCCATTATCTGCGCTCGTTCTCGGCAAGTTTTTTTATAATGGCATCGCGGGGTCCCACCGCCACCACCTTGCCGGAATCCATGAGTATGATCTTGTCCGCCAAGGCCATCATCGACGGCTTATGGGTCACCAGGATCAAAGTGCGGTTGGTCGTGAATTCGGACATGTTCTTGATGAAACTTATTTCCGACATCTGATCCATCCCGGATGTCGGCTCATCCATCAGCATCAACGCGGGGCGCAATAACGCGGCGCGAGCGATTGCAACACTTTGTCGCTGCCCGCCGGATAGCCCGGCGCCTTCCTCGCCGATCCGCATTTCATAGCCCTGCGGGTGACGCTGGGCAAACTCCTCCACCCCAGCGATGCGCGCAGCCTCCAGAATCTCGTCATCACCGGCTTCCGGCCGAACAATGGCGATGTTTTCCCGAAGCGTCCCAAAAAATAGCCGTGAATCCTGCTCCACATAACCGAGATTAGCCCTCAAATCGACCGGATCAATCTGGTTCTGGTCGATACCGTCAAACCGGATCGAACCCGAACTCGGGCGGTACAATCCAAGGATAAGCTTGAGTAGAGTAGTCTTTCCCGAGCCAACCCGCCCAAGCACCGCCACACGCTCACCGGGTTTGATTTCAAACGAAATGCCGGACAAAGCCGGCACGCTCTGCCCCGGATAAAAAAAACTGATATTGTCGAAAACAATGCCACCCGCAAGGCTCGGGCGATGGAGGAAACGTGTTTTTTCCGGGCGCTCCTGTTCCATCGCCACCAAAGAGTTAAGCCCGCGCAAGGCATGTCTTGCGGACTGATAGCGCACCAGCAAGGCTGAAATTTGCGCCAACGGCGCCATGGCCCGTCCGCCCAGAATCGTGCAGGCGATCAGGCCACCCGTCGTGAGCAGATTCTCTTCGATCAGATACACGCCCATGACAATAATGAGGGCATAGACAATCTGCTGAAAGAAATTGGTCAGGTTGATCACGATTGATGCGAGAATCTTGGAGCGGAACCCGCTGGCCGAAGCGGCTTCAACAAGCGCCTCCCACTTGCCCTGCATATACCCTTCCGCAGACAGGCTCTTCGCGGTTTCCAGCCCGCCGATGCTTTCCACGAGCAACCCGTGTTTCTGCGTCGCCTCGGCGAGATTGAGATTCATGGCGCGGTTCATGGCCGGCTGAAAAGCCAACCCGATGCCCGCGACAACCGGTATCGCAAGCAACGGGATCCAGAACAGCGGCCCGCCTATCAGCCAGATGACGCCAATGAAAATAAACACGAATGGCAAGTCGACAACCGATGTTATCGTCGCCGATGTAAAAAAATCACGCAGTGCTTCAAATTCCCTGAGTGTGCTGGCCATAGAGCCTGCCGATGCGGGGCGGTGCTCAAGCCTGAGCCCCATTACGCGCTCATAGAGAACCGATGAAATGACAATGTCCGCCCGCTTGCCGGCATAATCCACAAAATAACCGCGCAAAGTCCGCAGCAGAAATTCGAAAACATAGGCGATTCCCACTCCTATCGCCAGCACCCAGAGCGTTTCATACGCCCGGTTCGGCACAACCCGGTCATAGACATTCATGGCAAACAGGGAGCCTGCAATGGTCAGCAGGTTGACCGCCAAAGATGCCAGGGTGGCATCAAAATAAATCATGCGGTAGCGCAGCAACGTGCCCCAGAACCACGAGCTTGCTTTGATGGCGCGCTCGTAATAAGAAGCCCGTTCATCGAGCCCGAGCACCGGCTTCACCAGGATCGCCCTACCCCCATACATGTGCGCCAATTCGGACATCGGCTTGTTTTTTGCCGACCCGGTGGAGGGATCCCAAATCTCGCAACTGCCCTTCTTTGCAAACAACAACAGAAACGCCTCTCCGTGCGCATCCAGCATGACCAAAGGAAGATGCTCAGACACCAACTTGCCCAACGGCAACGATACTGCCGTAGCGGCAAGATTGCCACGTTCGGCGGCACGGATAAATGTTTCGACGGTAAGACATCCATCCGCCAACGGCAAAGCGGCTTTCAGGGCGCTGCCGGAACGCGGGCGTTTATGGATACGGCACAATTCCTCCAGGCATCCCAAGAGTGAATCGTTCTGCCGCTGAGCAGAACTTTGTCGCGGGGATTTAATGGTGGCGGATACCAAGAGTTTTTATCCTAAGGGATATGGAAATTACAAATGTACCAATTTATTTGGCATCATCGTAGAGCGATTGTAGGAGCGACCTCCAGAGCCTGCCCCGGACTTGATCCGGGGTCGCGATTGGGGGGAATCGCGGTCTGGAGACCGCTCCCACGGAGGTAGGTCCAATTTTGTTTCCGGCTCGCCCGATTTTTTGTAAACGGTATTTTTGTAACTACCATCTCCCTAAGACGATCTGAAGCCAGCAGGGCGCTGCTATTACCTATTGATGCTATAGGCTGCATCCGAAGGCAAAGCTACTGGCGTAACTGGCTGGATACGCGAAAGGAGCAAGTTTGCCGCTTCGTCTTCTGCCGCAGCTTGTTTTTCAACTTTACCCATGGGTTGTGCGTCTGTTTGAGTCTTGGCTTTTTGCTCGGCATTCACGCGTGCAGCTTCGGCTTCCGCTGTCTGCCCGGTTTCTGCAGCAGCCTGTTTTTCCGCTTTGGCTTTGGCTTTAGCTTTTTTCTCCGCCTTCAGGCGCGCTGCTTCGGCCTTGGCTTCTTGCTTTGCTTTTAACTTGGCTACCCTGGCATCCGCTTCCA
>JACREB010000196.1 GCA_016218475.1 Nitrosomonadales bacterium
CACATTGCTGTCCATGGGCCAATACGACCAGGCCAAGCAGGCGTTCGAGCAGACACTTGCCAAGCGCGATATCCCTTGGGCCAAGACCGGACTCGGCAAGGTGGCCTATTATCAAAATGACATGGACAGGGCGCGGCAATTGTTCCGCGAAGTCATCAACCAGAACCCCGCCTATCTGGAAGCGCATGACTGGCTCGCAAAATGCCACGAGGTGACCGGAGAGCTGGAGGAAGCGCAGCGCGTACTGTTGCGTTCCACCGAATTGTCGCCGCATTCGGTTCTGCGCCAGAAAACCCTGGGGGAACTGGCGCACAAGCGGGGCGATGTGGAAACTGCCGAGAAAGCTTTCCGGAAAACTATCAAACTGAGCGAATTTTCAGTCCATAAATCGCCTGTTGCCTATCTCGCTTTGGCCAAAGTATGCTCGACCAGGAATAATCCCGAAGAAGCGTTGCAAATCCTGAAAAATGTCAGCAAGGAATTTAATAACCCGGAAACCACTTTGCATGCCAAAGTAGTGGAGGGGCTGGTTTACCGCGATGCGGGCGATAATATCAATGCGGCAAAAATTTCCAGGGAAGTGTCTGAACTGGTCAAGTCGGAAGACAATAAAGGTAGCCCCGCCATGATGCTTGAAGCCGCCCAGCTCTTCCTGGCAACGGGCAACAAGGACGCAGCCGAAAACCTGGCAAAAAACATTGTCAAAAACAATCACGAGAACACCGAACTGCTGGCGCAGGTCAGTGAGATGTATAACCAGGCCGGCTTTGAGGATGCGGGGCGGACACTCGTCAATAAATCGAAGCAGGAGGTTATCGAGCTCAACAACCGGGGGGTGCTCCTGGCCAAGGAGGGCAAGCTGGACGAAGCAATCCGGTTGCTCGGCGATGCGCGCGCCATGCTTCCGAACAACAAACGGATCATGATCAACCTGGTCAACATGTCCATCCTGTCGATGCGCCAGAACGGAAGAAGCGACCGCCTGATGCAGATGGCGAGGGAATGCCTGGAACAAGTCTCGAAACTGGATCAGCAAGGGGAATGGTGCAGCCAAGTGCGGGCCGCGCTCGACGCCATTCCCGCATAACCGCCCCGATAGTTTATCTTGCCGGATTATCCCGGTTATTGGCTGGCATTTCTGGGTTTTCTTTATGCTGCGCGTGGTTCGATACAATCGAAAACTCGACAAGCTCGGCAGGGTTCTCGGCATAAGATTGCCCCATGCTGATCGAACCTGATCCTTGCAGGATCATTTCCTCGCGGGCAATGCGCACCACGCTGCCGTCGCTGAAGCGGATATAAGTCCCGTTGGTGCTCTGATCCACGATAAAGAATCTGCCGAAACGCAATTCGATCCGGGCGTGCTGCCGGGAGGCAAAACTGTTCTGCACGATGAAATCGCAGGTATCTCCGCGCCCGAAAATCACGCTCCTGCGTTCCTTGTTGACCTTGATCGCCCGGTCGCGGTGACTCAGGGTCAACTCGTCGATATTATCGGGGGACTTGCGGAATGCCGGTGTGCCGATGCGTGTGCTCAGCATGTCATCCATTTCCCAGATCACGATAAAAATATCGAATTGCTCCTGTTTGCCCTTGAACTCGGCGCGCATGACTTGGCGCGTCCTCTCACTCAGGCTTGGCGGCAACGCATCCACCACGGCCTTGGATGTCATGATCTGGCTTGCCCTGGCTGTCGCGGCGACGCGTGCGGCAACATTGACGGTGTCACCGAATACGTCGCCCGACTCCCTGATTACGTCGCCATAATGAAAACCGACGCGGATGTGCATCTGATGACCGCCCCCGGGCTTGCCGTGTTCCACCGCATGCTGCATTGCGCAAGCTGCGTTGAAAGCGGCTTCGGCACCGGGGAAGGTACACATGATTTCGTCGCCGATGGTCTTGACCAGCATGCCCTGATAGGCGGGAATTTCACCGGTCATCGTGGCGATGCACCGTGCAATCAGCCGGCGCGCCATGTCATCCCCGAGGTTATCGTAGAGCGCGGTGCTGCCGCAGATATCGGCAAACAGGACTGCCAGCTTTTCTGTGTGCTGTGACATGACTGATGGTTGTCCGGTAATTTGAAAGCTGCCCAATTGCTGTCTACCCAAGGGCATTTGGTATTTTGCAGCATCTCACCGAATTGTTCCATTCTATTCTACAGGTTACATAAGAGCCTATTTCAGTAGGTTTCATGCCCCGCGCCGCTTGCCTGCGGGATGCAGTGCAAGGCGCGGGCTGCGCCGTGTAGTCATTCTCCACAAGCAGGCCGCAACGCCGCAATGCGCCCGCGGGCAAGCGGCCCTTCGGGTTGGGGCTGGGCGCGGCGTCTGCGGCGTTGCACCGCTTGCCAATGGAACGACCATCGGCTGCGCGCTGCGCCTTGCATCCATCCGCGCCCAGACCCAACGCGGGGTATGAAACCTACTGAAATAGGCTCTAATTCGGCAGGATGTGATTGATCGCGCCATCCGTCGCAATACCAGCATGTTGCTAATCTTACTGTGTCACATAGCGATCAAGGGATGCAGTGCAAGGCAAAATCGGGTGAAGCGGGTCAAGCAGGGATGGGCGGCTTGCCGTTGCCGCCCAACTCGCAAAAAGCGGAGTTTACATAGCGTAAATGAGCATTTTGAGCCCGATTTTAACGCCGCAATGCGCCCTTCAGCGCTATGTGACACAGTAAGA
>JACREB010000193.1 GCA_016218475.1 Nitrosomonadales bacterium
AAGACGTTTGTGTTTGCGTATAGTAGCCATTGCGAAATCATGCCAGTTTTTGCAGAGCTTGCAAACACTGAAAACCGGCTTCCAAAAAGGCTTCCAAGCGAATACATGGCCATTTTTACCCACACTCTTTCACGAAGACCCTAAAATCAAGGCTTGCAGCGATGCGGGCCTTTTTTCTTTCTGGCTCATGGGGCGCTGGCAGTCTGAAAATGACGGCATGTTCGCCTTCAGTTCTTGTCCTTACGCTCCGGGCGGCGGCGCTGTTCGCGGGGGAAGCGTTCAGCTTTTTCGCGGATACCGCTTCGTGTCATTTCATTGCGTTTTTCGGGGCGCAAGCCCGGTTCGCCCGGATTTTCTTTGCGCCGGGGGCTGGCTTCATTGCGCCTGGCTTCATGGCGCTGCTCGGCTTTTTCCTGCCGGCTCGCGCGCATTTTTGCATGCTCCTCTTTTGCAGCCGCTTTATCTCCGGTTTTGCCGGGGCGCTCACCAAGGGTTTTCTTCAGGTGTTTGATGCGCTCTTCGCGTATCTGTTCAATGCGGTTGCGCAGTGACTCCTTCTTCTGCTGGATGCGCTCCTCTATTTTCAGTTTGCGCTTTGCCAAAAAACCTGGCTTCTGCGCCAGAAAGAACGGTGCAACTGCCCGGTGCTTGGGGGCAAAGGCAAATTTTTCCGGCGTTACTTCGCTCTCGCCGTATTGCGTCTTCAGCACCGTGACGCCTTCGTTGACGATGTCGTAGGTACCCGGCTCATCGCCGTCAGCATCCTCTATCACGGTGGTTTCATGGTCTGTGCCACGGATGCCTATGGTGGCGGTCGGCGTGGTGATGCGGTAGCTGGGTGCGTTGAATTTGCCTATCCAACCGGTGATGGAGCGTATCGCTCCCTTGGCCAGCGACATGAAAATCTTGTCGCCGGGGCTTCCGTCGGCCTTATATTCGTCCGCGCGGAACACGGTGTTCTGGCGTATGGCGATGATCCCGCCGTCTGCGGTGGTGATATGTACCTCGCCGTCCTGCGCGGTGCTGATGGTCTGTTTTTCATATATCTTCTGGCCGACAAAAATATCGGACGGTTGTCCGGAAGGATACGATACATAAGCGCTGCCGGAGAGCGATTCGACGGTGGCGAAAAGCTCCGCCGCATGAGCGGCATTGCCGAAAGTCAGCAGTATCACCAGCATGGCGAGTATGTTTCTCATGTTTTTTCCTCAACCGCTGAAGGCTTACAGGACGTTACCTTTTTTCCACTTTGATGCCATATTCTGGCCTTCGGCGCGCTGGGTGGGCGTAAGCTTTTTTTCGATTATATTTCGGCTTTCTTTTGCCGCATCCAAACCCTGCGCGGCGGCCAGATTGATCCATGCGTATGCGCGGACCATGTCCTCACTTACGCCTTCGCCTTTGGCATACATCAAGCCGAGGTTGAATTGCGCATCGGCGTTTCCTTGCGCTGCGGCCTTCTGGTACAACTTCACCGCATTGGCTGCATCTTTGGGCACGCCTTCACCGCTGGCATACATCACGCCGAGGTTGAATTGCGCATCGACATGCCCTTGCGCCGCAGCTTTCTGATACCACTCCAGCGCCGCGGCCATATCCTTTGGGGCGCCCTCACCGTTGTCATACATCACGCCGAGCCGGTATTGCGCATCGACAAGCCCTTGCGCAGCGGCTTTCTGATACCACCCCAGCATCTTGGCCGCATCCTTCTTAACACCTTCGCCGTTCTCATACATCACACCGAGGCTGTATTGCGCATCGGCGTGCCCTTGCGCCGCAGCTTTCTGATACCACTCCAGCGCCTTCGCTGCGCTCCTGGGAACAGCTTCACCTTTGGCATGCATCAAGCCGAGGTTGTATTGCGCTTTTGCATGCCCTTGTGCCGCGGCTTTCTGGTACCACTCCAGCGCCTTCGCCGCACTTCTTGGAACACTTTCACCATTTTCATGCATCTCGCCGAGGCGGAACTGCGCTTTTGCATGCCCTTGCGCCGCAGCCTTCTGGTACCACTTCAGCGCCTTCTCCGGATCCGCTTGAATGCCTTCACCGTTGTCATACATCACGCCGAGGCGGAACTGCGCCTTGACATGCTGATGTGACGCAGCCTTCTGATACCACCACAACGCCTTTTCCGCGTCTTTTTGGACACCCTCACCGTTGTCATACATCACGCCGAGGTTGTATTGCGCTTTTGCATGCCGTTGCGCCGCAGCTTTCTGATACCACCCCAACGCCTTGTCCGCATCCTTTTGAACGCCTTCACCATTGGCATACATCACGCCAAGATTGAATTGCGCATCGGCATGGCGTTGTGCGGCAGCCTTCTGGTACCACTCCAGCGCCTTGGAAACATCTTTTTGAACATCTTCACCGTTGGCATACATCACGCCGAGGTTGAATTGCGCATCGGCATGTCCCTGTTCCGCAGCCTTCTGGTACCACTCCAGCGCCTTGGCCGCATCCCTGGGGGTGATTTCACCATTGTCATGGATCACGCCGACATTGAATTGCGCATCGGCATGCCCTTGCTCCGCAGCCTTCAGGTACCACTTCAGCGCCTTGGCTGCATCCTTTTTGACACCTTCGCCGCTGGCATACATCACGCCGAGGCGGAATTGCGCTTTTGCATGCCCTTGCGCCGCAGCCTTCTGGTACCACTCCAGCGCCTTGGCAACGCTCATGGGAACACCCTTGCCCTGAAAGTACATCACACCAAGGTTGTATTGCGCCTTTGGATGTCCTTGTGCCGCAGCCTTCTGATACCACTTCAGCGCCTTCGCCGCATCCTTTGGGGCACCCTCGCCCATGACATACATCAAACCGAGGTTGTATTGCGCTTTTGAATGCCCCTGTTCCGCAGCTTTCTGATACCACTCGATCGCCTTGTTCACATCCCTTGGCACATCTTCGCCGTAGTCATATATCACGCCGAGATTGTATTGCGCATCAACATGCCCTTGCCCGGCGGCCTTCTGATACCACCCCAGCGCCTTCGCCGCATCCTTGGTGACACCTTCGCCGTAGTCATACATCACGCCGAGGCGGAATCTCGCATCGGCATGCTCCTGCTCGGCAGCTTTCTGATACCACTCCAGTGCCTTGGCATCATTCTTTGGAACATTTTCGCCGTTGTTATACATCACGCCGAGGATGAATTGCGCATCGGCATGGCCTTGTGCCGCAGCTTTCTGGTGCCACTCCAGTGCCTTGGCCGCATCCGCGGGAACGCCTTCGCCTTTGGCATACATCATACCGAGGCGAAATTGCGCTACCGCATCTCCGGCTTTCGCAGCCTGCTTTATTTCGGCAAATTTTTCTTTCGGGGATAACGGTTCTTTGGATCCGACCGGCGCAGCAACTCCTTTCTTGCTTATTGAATTTTGTTCGCCATAAACTGCGGGCGGCAGCAATGAAACAGCGAGCAATATCAACAGAATAATTCTACGCATTGTAATTTCCCCGATAGTCCTTGCAGGTTCCATTCAACCGGCTTCCTGATGCTGGTTCTATTATTAACCCGGATTGTTCATTAGGCCAGATACAGCGTGATTTACTGGTATCCGTTCGCCCTGAGCTTGTCGAAGGGTATGTTTCTACAGCGCATGTGGTTCGACAGGCTCTGATGGAACAACTAAGTATTGACTAAGCACGATAACCCCGTGCCAAGTCACTACTTAACCACGAACGGCCTAATGGATTATCCGGGATTAACCCAAAATCCATTGGGAAATTCACCCCTCGTTTCTTTTCAAAACCAGCCATGATTTGGCAGATTCCGATGGCCTTGGCAAACACACATTTTTCAATCCCATCGAATTTTCTGCCCGTTCTGCTGTCCCATGCTGGAAAATCTATCATATACTGGCAAACATGGTATTTTTATATTCGGCTACTTGATGCTTCTGACGAACTTCATTGAAAGGAATTGCGGTGAATAAAATAAAACGGGTAAGTTTAATTCTGTTTGTCGCCGGGTTTTCAGCGGGATTTATTTTTTCTCCCTTGGCAAATGCCAAAGATTTACCCGCCCTGCAATCCGCCGCAACTTATGCGCGGGAAGGCATGGATAAGGCAAAAGCCGCTCATGAAGCCAACAATCAGGAGATTAACCGGCTGCAAAAAATCATTGAAACACAAAAAAAACAACTGGCCGAAGAAAATCTGCGGCTGGAGAAAGCAAAAAGTAATGCCGTTGCGTCTGAAAAGCAATATCTCGAAGCTCAAAAAAAATTCGAAAAAGCCCAATCTGTATTGGATGAGGCGTGGAGTAAAAAATAACACCCGCGACGCCCTTCAGCGCTTTGTGACACAGTAAGACTAATGGGCGGTGTTTCTGCCGGGAACCGGAATAATCGGTTCGACCAAACGGTATGAGATTGCATCCGGTGCGGTTGATGTTTGGCCGGGTTCCAATCGCCTGAACACGTCGGGGTAACTGCGGAATTTTCCACCAGGATAACCGCCTCGCCCCCCGCGCATAGCCGTGTTTGAGCGTATTGTAATATCCCGGACGGTTTAGAGCCTATTTCAGTAGGTTTCATGCTCCGCGGATATGAAACCTACTGAAATAGGCTCTTAATCTTACTGTGTCACATAGCGATCAAGGGATGCAGTGCAAGGCAAAATCGGGTGAAAAAGCGGAGTTTACATAGCGTAAATGAGCATTTTGAGCCCGATTTTAACGCCGCAATGCGCCCTTCAGCGCTATGTGACA
>JACREB010000195.1 GCA_016218475.1 Nitrosomonadales bacterium
GTTGAGAAACTCGCCGCTTCTTTCCAGTTGAAGGAAGAGGTGGCCTACGTGTCGGCCAGCATCGGCATCACGTTGTACCCGAACGATGCCGCAGACATAGAGGGGCTGTTCAAGAACGCCGACCAGGCGATGTATGTCGCCAAGGAGCAGGGGCGCAACCGCCACAGCTATTTCACCCACGCCCTGCAGGAAGCCGCGCAGGCCAGGCTGCGCCTGATCAACGACTTGCGCGGCGCATTGTCCGCCAACCAGTTCATGGTTTATTTCCAGCCCATCGTGGAGTTGCCCACAGGCCGCATCGACAAGGCGGAAGCTCTGATCCGCTGGAGGCATCCCGAACGCGGGATGGTCAGCCCCGCCCAATTCATTCCCTTGGCCGAGGAAACCGGGCTTATCCTGGAAATCGGCGACTGGGTGTTCTATGAATCGATGCGCTGGACCAAACGCTGGAGAACGCTGCACAACCCCGTGCTTCAGATCAGCGTGAACAAGTCGCCGATACAATTCTACAAAGATGGCGACGAACACGCGGCATGGCTGGCGCACTTGCGGGATATCGATCTTCCCGGACAGGGGCTGGTCATCGAGATTACCGAGGGTTTATTGCTGGACTCGAATACCTCGATTAACGGCGCGTTGCTCACGCTGCGCAATTCCGACATCCAGGTTTCCATCGATGATTTCGGCACCGGCTATTCGTCGCTGTCCTACCTCAAGAAATTCGATATCGACTACCTGAAGATCGACCAGTCGTTCGTGCGCCATCTGGAGACAGACCATAACGACCTGGTGTTGTGCGAGGCGATCATTGTGATGGCGCACAAGCTCGGCATCAAAGTGATCGCCGAGGGGGTGGAAACGGAGCGGCAGCGCGATATGCTGGTCGATGCCGGGTGCGACTATGCGCAAGGATACCTGTATTCGAAACCTGTACCGGCGGAGGAATTCGAGGAGTTGCTGAAACGGGGTTTGCCGGCATAGAAAGTTTGACTTAAACCGGATAGGTCGGAGCCAAAAACAGGAAGCTGTTTTCTCGTAGGTTGGGCAAAGAATTGCAGTATAATTTTTCCGGTCAATATCATTTAAAACCACAAGGAGCTCATCATGGAGAATAAGAAATTTCGTCTGGTTACGCGTAGCGATTTCGACGGCCTCGTCTGCGCCGTGTTGCTCAAGCACCTCGATATGATCGACGAGATCAAGTTCGTCCATCCCAAGGATATGCAGGATGGCAAGATCGAGATCGGCCCGCGCGACATCACCACCAACCTGCCTTATGTCGCCGGCGCGCACCTCGTGCTCGACCACCATGCTTCCGAAACGATCCGCAACACCGGCGAACGCGCCAACCACGTCATCCATCCCGAAGCGCCTTCCGCCGCGCGCGTGGTATTCGAGCATTTCGGCGGATACAAGGTATTCCCGCATGATTGGGACGGCATGATGGCCGCGGTGGACAAGGCCGATTCCGCCCAATTCTCGCGCGAGGAAATCCTCAACCCCACCGGCTGGGTGTTGCTCAATTATCTGATGGATTCACGTACCGGTTTGGGGCGGTTCCGCGATTTCCGCATTTCCAATTACGATTTGATGATGGAGTTGATCGATTATTGCCGGCAGCACGACATCGGACAGATCATGCAATTGCCCGACGTCAAGGAGCGGTCCGATTTGTATTTCGAGCACGAGGAGAAATTCGAGGCGCAATTAAAATCATGCTCGACGGTGCATAAAAACTTGGTGGTGCTCGATTTGCGCAATGAGGAAACCATATACGCCGGCAACCGTTTCATGATCTACGCGCTATTCCCGGAAACCAACATTTCCATACATGTGCTGTGGGGAGTGAAGCACCAGAACACGGTGTTTGCCGTCGGCAAATCCATCGTCAACCGCACCTCAAAAACCAATATCGGCGAATTGATGCTGCAATACGGTGGCGGTGGTCACGCGAACGCCGGTACTTGCCAGGTGGATAAGGAAAAAGCGGGAGAAATACTCCAGGATCTGATAGCTAAAATCAACGCGGACGGCTGAAAGCAATCAACCCGGAAAAAACATTCGAGGGGGCTTTGCCCCCTTTATTTTTACCTGAAGCAACGCGGGCTTCGGGCGCAAAAAAACATCGCCGACGAAGCTGTCGCGACGCCATGAAAGAGCCAGTCACACGGGCGACAAGCCTCATGCCAAGAACTTTGCGCTGATGTCTTCGTAGAATTCCTGCTCGGTATCCGGGTGAATGCCGAGTTCCGCCAGCACTTCTTTGCACAGCTTCGGCCATGCCGGGTCTTTGACGCGGGCAATGCGGTGGTAGAAATGGGTCGCCAGTTGCAATGTTGCCACCAGGGTTCGTACCGCACCAGTCTCTTCATGTGGCATCTCGTGGTGGTACAGGATTGCATGGCAAATGAAATCCGGCAGCTTCCAGTGATGCGCCATCAGATAGCCGATACTGCAATGGTCTACATTGAAAAGCGCATCCTCATCGGCCAGCTTGGGCCAGCAGGTGGTATTGTCCAGCTTCAGCTTGGCGCAGTAATCCGGAAAGCGCTGCATCAGCACCGGCACGCCGCACTCGTGGAAAATGCCGGCCAAATAAGCTTGGTCTGGAAAGATGTTGCACACCGAGACGCGGTCGGCGGCGATCAGCGCCGCAATTTCCGCCACTTCCTGCGAGCGCGTCCAGAAAATATCGAAAGATTTGCGCGTGGCGCCGGAAATGCTGGTGGAAAGTACAACGGCCTGCACCAGGTTATAGACTTGCTTGACGCCGATCACCATCAGCGCCTGCTCAACCGAATTGATTTTTCTGCCGCCGCTGAATACCGGCGAACGCACTGTCTTGAATAACATGGCGGTGATGCCCGGGTCGCTGGAGATGATGCGGGCCAAATCTTTCGTGTTGCAGCCTCTGGAGGCGAGCTTTTTTTGCAGCTCGATCAGCACCTTGGGCTGCGGCGGAAGCTTGATGCCCTTGGATACCAGCTCCTTTATGGCTTTTTCGATATCGGCATGCATGGTTGTTGCTGATGAATTCGATTCTAGTGCGGTACGGGA
>JACREB010000194.1 GCA_016218475.1 Nitrosomonadales bacterium
AACCAAACGCGAAATCAAACTCACCATTTCCGTGGACACCCCATTCCGTTCCAAGGTCGTTGTCTTCATAAGCAGCGCCTCCATCTTTGCAAGATGAAAGCATTATAAGTGGTACTTTAGTAATTTCCAACTCCCTAAGAGTGTAGTATGCGAGACACTTTTTACTCACTATCAGATCGTTCCACTAAAACCATTACAAATAAACCGTTCGGCCTGACCCTTCGACTACGCTCAGGACTAAAGGCCTTGTCGAAGGCCAGTATCGGCGGGCATCCAGCGGTTCGACAAGCTCTGATGGAGCAACTAAGTATTGACTAAGCACGATAACCCCGTGCCAAGTCACTACTTAACCGCGAACGGTAACTGTTTCACTGGAACGCACTACTATGGAGGTGGCTCATGCGTATCGCAATCATCGGCTCCGGGCCTGCCGGTTTCTACGCTGCGGAGGCGCTGCTCAGGCGCACCGACACGGTCGTCCACGTCGACATGTTCGACCGTCTTCCCACCCCATACGGGCTGGTGCGGGGCGGCGTCGCGCCCGACCACCAGAGCATCAAGGCCGTCATCCGCGTTTACGAAAAAACTGCCGCGCGGCCCACGTTCAGGTTTCTGGGCAATGTGTGCCTCGGAAGCGACGTAACGGTGGAAGAGTTGCGCCGGCACTATCATCAGATCGTTTACGCGGTGGGCAACGAGGACGATCGCCGCCTCGGCATTCCGTGTGAAGGCATAGCGCGCTGCACGCCGGCGACGGTGTTTATCGGCTGGTACAACGGGCATCCCGATTACCGCCATGCCAAGATCGACTTGTCGGTGTCCCGTGTCGCGGTGGTGGGCAACGGCAACGTCGCCATCGACGCTGCAAGGATGCTGCTGCGCACACCCGCCGAACTCGAAAAGACCGACGTTGCCGCACACGCGCTGGAGGCGCTGCGCCACAGCCGTGTGCGTGAAGTTTATATACTCGGGCGGCGCGGGCCGGAGCAAGCCTCGTTCACACCGGTCGAACTTAAAGAATTCGGCGAGATGGAAGATGTTGACCCGATAGTCGCCCCGGAAGAGCTGGCGGGCTGCGTCATTCCGGAAACTGCGAATACACAGCAGGAGAAAAACTTGAAGATACTCCAGTCCTTCGCCGTACGGCAACACGGTGGGAAAGCGAAGAAACTCCACCTGCGCTTCCTCGTCTCGCCGACCGAGATCATCGCCGATGCTGACGGCAAAGTGGCCGGCCTGGTGCTCGAAAAAAACCGCCTCGAAGTTCAGCCGGATGGCACGGTCGGCGCACGCGGCACTGGCGAAACCGAAATTCTCGATGTTGAGATGGTGCTGCCTGCGATCGGATTTGCCGCCAAACGGATTGCCGGTATCCCCTACGACGAAAAAGCAAATGTCATCGCCAACGAAGACGGGCGCGTCGTCAATCCCGTCAGCCGCAGCGTGATCGCCAACGAATACGTCGTCGGCTGGGCGCGCACCGGGCCGCAGGGGCTCATCGGCTCACACAAGGGCGCGTCCGCCCACGTGGTCGAGCACATGATCGCCGACGGCGCCGGGTTAGAAGCGCGGGAGCTGCCGGAGCGCGAGGCTATCGACACCCTGTTGCGCCAGCGCGGCGTGCAAATCGTCTCCTTCAACGACTGGAAACGGCTCGACGATGTGGAAGTGGCGCGCGGTGTGCGGCGCGGGGCGCCGCGCGACAAGATTGTCGATGTCGAGACGATGCTCGCGGTGCTTGAGCAATGCTGAATTGTGGTAGCCAGCACCAGTAATGCCATTTTCTTGTTGAACTGATCCCCGGTTGTTTGTGTGTATCATTGTTGCTTGCAACTGCATCACGATTGGTGTGGCAGGAAGGTGAGCATCCGGAAGCTTGCAGGTGGAAGATGCGCTTCGAACTTGAATCCGCCCCTGATAGAATGAACGGGGTTTTTTACCTATAGATGGATAGCGCAAATGAAATTAACGGAAATTGACGCGTTGCGCGCTTATGCGCGAATGATGAACACGCTGGATACATCGCATATTGAACCGCTATTGGATGAGAATTTTCGTTATTCATCACAGTGGATGATCGGTGAAATTCCTTCGAAACAAGAGTTCCTCGATTACATCAAATCCGAGCTTTTTTCGATCAAGCAATCAGGTGGCCGGGTTTACGCCGAAATTGCAATAATTCAAGCGTGGGGCCATAACGAATGTGTCGTAACGGCGGAAGGTGAAAAGGACAACTTGGCGGCTACCGTATTCGCTCATGTAAAAAACGGGAAGGTCGGGCGGATAGATATGTGCAATACGCCACTCCCGTCCGAAACCATGAGAACCGGAGAGTATCCATCTTGAGGCAGGCTTACCAATAAGAAAGTTTTAATTTATGAGCGACGTTAAAATATTTCTGAAGGGCTTCAGGCGCTTTCACCACCACTATTTCGACAAGAACCCGGAATTGTTCGAGCGGCTGTTTGCGGAAGGGCAGCGCCCGCGCGCGCTGATGATATCCTGTTGCGATTCGCGTTGCGACCCCGGTGTACTGACCGACAGCGAGCCTGGCGATCTGTTTGTGGTGCGCAATGTCGCCAATCTCGTTCCACCATGCGTTTCTTCGGCTTCCTATGCAGGCACCACCTCCGCCATCGCGTTTGCGATATGCAATCTGGAAGTGTCGCATGTTATCGTCATGGGACATGCCCGATGCGGCGGCATACGTGCGTTGATGGATAACAGGTCACCCGGGTGCGACGAAGAGAAAATCATCGCGAAATGGCTTGGTATAGCCGAAGATGCCCGGCAACGGGTGTTGAAGGAGCTACCGGGAAAATCGCCGGAAGTTCAGGCGCGCGCCTGTGAACTGGCGTCAATTCTCAAGTCACTGGAAAATCTGATGTCCTACCCCTGGATCAGCCGACGTGTCAACGAGGGCAAGCTGGCGCTGCATGGCTGGTATTTCGACATGGAAAATGGGGCATTGATGCAATATGACAGCGATGCCGGGGAATTCTGCGAGATGGAGCAACACCATGAAGGAAGCCCGGCCCATTCCGAGGAACCTCCCAAGCTGTTACATGGTACTCAGAAAATGCGATAGAGTTTAATCTTACTGTGTCACATAGCGCTGAAGGGCGCATTGCGGCGTTAAAATCGGGCTCAAAATGCTCATTTACGCTATGTAAACTCCGCTTTTTCACCCGATTTTGCCTTGCACTGCATCCCTTGATCGCTATGTGACA
>JACREB010000197.1 GCA_016218475.1 Nitrosomonadales bacterium
TGCGAAACGGATGCCGCGCCCGCACCGCCCCGAACGCCGCGCGCAACACGTCTATCCGGTCAACGAGCAGGCTGTTTCCCTTGCGTTGGGCGAGGTTCACCGTGAAGAATCAGCTTGCTCCGGGTACATGGGCGCGGCGGTATTCGGTCATGGTGGTTGCCCGTTTACGAATAGGTTATGCGAGCGATGCGGTTGCAACGCAGCGAAGCCGTAGGATGTGGTGAGGCACGAACCGCATCATTCAACACGCGAGCGATGCGGTTCCTTCGTCACCGCATCCTACAGTTTCGTAGGTTGGGCAAAGCGTAGCGTGCCCAACATTAAAACCGAAAAACTTATGGCAGCACTCCCGAATTGCACTTTTGTTCGTTGGGCACGCTACGCTTTGCCCAACCTACCTTTCTATTTCCCGCCATGTGGCGAGCGCCGCACCGTAGCCTACACCCAGCTCCGGCAGGTTGCCACGAGCCAAGGCAGCGCGAATCGCGACGGCATCCGGCGCATTGGCGGTAACCACGACCAGCAAAGCTCCTTCCCCGGCGGGCCTGCGGTATCGAGTTGCCAGTTGGGGCGCGGCAGGGTTGTTTCGCCAACCAAGATGGCGGTTTTTTTATCAAGATCATTTGGGAAAATGAGTTCCAGGCTCTTGCCATCGGTGCCAGCTTGCAGCACCGGCAGGTGTCCGGGGCGTGCGGTGCTTATATGCATACCCATACGGTCGCGGCCTATACGCAGCTCCTGTTTGTCTGCGGTTAACGTCACGCCCCATCGGATCGGCGCTGCGCAGAGCTTGCTCCAGCAGGGCGTGCGGTGATGTCTTGCTGGCATCGAACATTCCGCCCAGCACTGCCTCCAAAGCCAGTATCGCCATGACCGCCACGATGGCCGCGCCGCGCTGTTGCCTGGTGCTTTTCAAGTATGTATTTCCCATGAGCATCGCCTCCCGATATTGCGGCACGTAAATGAATGAACCATTCCACATGCAAATGTACCCAAAACTATCCATTATCCGGTAGCGAACGGCATTGCCGCTGCGACCGCTGCCGCACGGTTTCAAACAAACAGATTGCCGTTGCCGCCGCCGCATTCAGCGACTCGGCCTTGCCGGGCATCGGGATGGAAATTTGATGTGTGGCAAAATTCAACAAGTCGGCAGACAGTCCCGCTCCTTCGTTGCCGATCAGGAACGCCACCTTGCCGCGCAAGTCGCAGTCGTACAGGCTGCGCGTGGCTTGCAGGCTGGCTGCCAACAGCGCGCCGGGAAATACCTTCGCCACGCCTGGCAAATCCTGCCGCTCGTGGATATGCAGCGCAAAATGTCCGCCCATCGCGGCGCGCAGTACTTTCGGCGACCAGGCGTCGGCGCAGCCCGCCGAAAGAAACACCGCATCGCACCCCGCCGCCGCCGCCGAACGCAGCATCGAACCGAGATTGCCGGGGTCTTGAATATCTTCCAATAGCAGCGCAAAGCGGCTATCGGCTATCGTTCCTGCCGACTTCGGCAGGTCGACCAAAGCGAGAATGCCAGTCGGCGTTTTCAGTTCGCTGAGTTCCGCGAACAATCTGTCATCCAGTTGCGTCACCGGCACATCAGCGGCGCGTTCGAGCAACGCCGTTATTTCCGCGTCGTGCAACGCGGCCGCATTCAGCAGAATATGTTGCAGTTGTTTTTGAGAATCCAGATACGCCGCCAGTAGATGCGTTCCGTCCAGCAAGGTCTGGTCAACTTTGCCGCGTTGCCGCGCCGAACCGGCAAGCTTGGCGAGTTCCTTAAAGAATGGGTTGTCGCGGGATTGGATATGCTTCATGCAAAAACAGGCTTTATTCCGCCGTAGCTCCCGCGATGGAAGCATCAACGGGAGCCACACTGCCTGCATCAGGATCGCCCGGAGAACCGACATCTGGGGAAATCTCTTTTGCCGTAATGCGTAGCGACTCTCCCGCAGCCGTTTCCTGCTCCAGCAACGCACCGATTTCATCCAGCGACGGCAGCTCCTGCAAGGCGCGCAAATTCAAATCGTCGAGCATCTGTTTGGTGGTGGCGAACAATTCCGGTTTGCCCGGTGTGTCGCGCGTGCCGACCACTTCCACCCAGCCGCGCGCTTCCAGCGTTTTCAATATCTGCGAGGAGACCGCCACGCCGCGTATTTCCTCGATGTCACCGCGCGTGACCGGCTGGTGGTAGGCGATGATGGCGAGCGTTTCCAGCACCGCACGCGAGTAACGCGGCGGCTTCTGCGGGTTGAGCAGGTCGAGGTATTGCTGCATTTCCGGTTTGGCGCGGAACCGCCAGCCGCTGGCCACGCGAGCCAATTCCACGCCGCGCCCCTGCCAATCCCGCGCGAGCTCTTCGAGCAGCGCTTCCATCTGGCGGTTGTCCAGCGACACGTCGCTGAGCTTCTTCAATTCCGAAACCGGCAGCGGTTCCGTGGTGGTCAGCAGCGCGGCTTCGAGCACGCGTTTGAACTGTTCGGTGTTCATCTTTCCGCCGAACAGGTCGATGGGAACCGAAACTTCGTCCGCTGCCTGTTTGTCACCCTCTCCCCAACCCTCTCCCATCGAGGGAGAGGGAGCGGTTTGTATTTCACTCTGCGGTAACGGCTCGGCTTGTCCTGACATAAATACTCCCCAATGTTTCGCTTTGCTGAATTTCCACAAGATATTCCTTGGCCAGTTCGAGGATGGCGATAAAAGTGACCACCAGTTTCGCCACGCCGCTTTCCACATCGAACAGCTTGTCGAACGCGACATACTCGCCGCCCTGCAAGCAGCGCAGCACATGCGTCATCTGTTCGCGCACCGACAACTGCTCGCGGCGCACCTTGTGATGCGTGTTGAGTTTTGCGCGCGCCAGCAGCCCCAGCCAGGCTTGCCGCAAATCTTCCACGCTGACCGCCGGCAGGCGTTCCTGCAGGGTGTGCTCGATCAGCACTTGCGCGATCTCGAAATCGCGCCCGGCCTGCGGCAGTTCGTTGAGCTTCTGCGCGGCCAGCTTCATCTGCTCGTATTCCATCAGGCGGCGCATCAGCTCGGCGCGCGGGTCTTCCGCTTCTTGTTCGCTCGCCTTGGTCGGGCGCGGAAGCAACATGCGCGACTTGATTTCGATCAGCACCGCCGCCATCAGCAAGTATTCGGCAGCCAGTTCCAGGCGATGCTGCTGCATCATCTCGATGTAGGCCATGTATTGCCGGGTCAGTTCCGCCATCGGAATATCCAGCACATCGAGATTGTGCCTGCGGATCAGGTACAGCAACAAGTCCAGCGGCCCCTGAAAATTCTCCAGCACCAGTTCCAGCGCGTCCGGCGGAATGTACAAATCCTGCGGCAGCTCCAGCAGCGGCTCGCCGTGGATGCGCGCGATCGGATTGAGCGGAAGTTGCAAGTCGTTCATCGCTCAAACTCCGCATGTGGAACACCGGATTGGCGGATGATGGAAAGCAAAGTGCCGATGCGAATCTCGGCATGAATGGGGACAGGCACGGTAATCGTGGTGGTGTCAGTTTTTTTCTGCATCACAGCATGGCTGCCGCGTTGCCTTACTTCCACAAAACCATGCAGCGCAAGAATCACGCATACTGCCTTGCCTGAAAGCACGGCCAGTTTAGGCAACCGCAACCTCCAGGCGCGTGACATAGACTTCATTATGCAAGCGCCCGTTAATTTCTTCCGGAGCGGCGCATTCCAGAAATAATTCAACCGCCTCGCGCAAATTACTGCGCGCTTGATCAACGGTATCCCCCTGGCTGGCAACATCCAGCTCGGGGCAAAGCGCAGCATATCCATCTCCCTCGCGCTCAATGACTGCCGTAAATTGGTAATTCATATTCCCGTCCCCCGTAAAATATGCTCAAGTATAGCTCAGCCCCATCGCTTCGCGCACATCGCGCATGGTCTCCGAAGCCAATTTGCGCGCTTTTTCGCAGCCGTCGGCGATGATGTTGCGCACCAGCGCCGGGTCGTCCAGGTACTGCTGCGCGCGTTCGCGCATCGGATGCTGCGCTGCCAATACCGCGTCGATCACCGGCTGTTTGCATTCGATGCAGCCGATGGCGGCGCTCTTGCAGCCCTGCATGACCCATTGTTTGGCCTGCTCGCTGGAATACACCAGATGCAACTGCCACACCGGGCATTTGTCAGGATTGCCGGAATCGGTGCGGCGGATGCGCGCCGGGTCGGTGGGCATGGTGCGAATTTTCTTGGTCACGCTGGCCTCGTCCTCGCGCAGCGTGATGGTGTTGTCGTAAGACTTGGACATTTTCTGCCCGTCCAGGCCGGGCATCTTCGAGGCTGCGGTGAGCATCGCTTGCGGCTCGGACAAAATCATTTTGCCGCCGCCTTCCAGATAGCCGAACAGGCGTTCGCGGTCGCCGTAGTTCAGGCTCTGTTGTTCGTCCAGCAAGGATTTGGCGGATTCCAGCGCCTCTTCATCGCCCTGCTCCTGAAAACGGATGCGCAGTTCGTTATACAACTTGGCCTTTTTTCCGCCGAGTTTTTTGACTGCCGCTTTGGCTTTTTCTTCAAAGCCGGGTTCGCGCCCGTAGATATGGTTGAAGCGGCGCGCGATCTCGCGGGTGAATTCGATATGCGGCACCTGATCCTCGCCCACCGGCACCTGGCTAGCGCGGTAAATCAGGATGTCCGCGCTTTGCAGCAACGGGTAGCCGAGAAAACCGTAAGTGCTCAAGTCTTTCTCGGAAAGTTTTTCCTGCTGGTCCTTGTAGGTCGGCACGCGTTCCAGCCAGCCCAGCGGCGTGATCATCGACAGCAGCAGATGCAGCTCGGCATGTTCCGGCACGCGCGACTGGATGAACAGCGTGGCGTTGGCGGGGTCGACTCCTGCCGCCAGCCAGTCCACCACCATGTCCCACACGTTTTGCTCGATGATTCGCGGGGTGTCGTAATGCGTGGTCAGCGCGTGCCAGTCGGCCACGAAGAACAGGCATTCGTATTCGTGCTGCATCTGCACCCAGTTTTTCAACACCCCGTGGTAATGCCCCAGATGCAAACTTCCGGTGGGGCGCATACCCGATAACACTCGATCAGCAAACATATTTCCTCAAAGTCCGAATAACAACGAAATCATTTTAAACATCAGGTTCACCAGCGGCGAAAGTATCAAGCTTAACACCGGCGTGATCGCCAGGAAAATCAGAATAAACATGCCGTACGGCTCGACCCTCGACAATTGATAAGCCTGGCGATGCGGCAACAGGCTGACCGCGACGCGCCCGCCATCCAGCGGCGGCAGCGGCAGCATATTCAGCACCATCAGCACGACATTGATTCTGATCCCCCAAACTGCCATGCCCAACAGCGGCTCGACAAAATAACTGCCCGGAAACAACCACGCCATTTTATAGAGAAATGCCCAACCCAGCGCCATGAATAAATTCGAGGCCGGTCCGGCAATCGCCACCCACAGCATATCCTGCTTGGGACGGCGCAACGCGCCGAAATTGACCGGCACCGGCTTGGCCCAGCCGAACAGGATGCCGCCCAGCCACAGGGTCAGCAGCGGGAACAGCACCGTGCCGACCGGATCGATGTGGCGCAGCGGGTTCAGGCTGATGCGTCCCTGCTGGAAAGCGGTCATATCGCCGAAATGGCGCGCCACATAGCCGTGCGCCGCCTCGTGCAGCGTGATGGCGAATAAAATCGGAATCGCCGCGATGGCGATGGTCTGGATCAGTTGGTCTGGTTGCATTTAATTTTTGATTCCAAAATTTTGCATGGATGGGATTTTGTCGGGCTTTGCCCGACATGTCGGGTAGAACCCGACAATTCTACGGCTCCTCAATTCCGAACGGTGCAATATCGCCCTTGCCGCGACGCAGCAATACCGGCGCACCACCGGTCAAATCGATCACGGTGGTGAAGTCCGAACCCACCGCGCCGCCGTCAATCACCAGCTCGACTTTCTTCTCCAGCAATTCGCGGATCCGTCCGGCATCGTTCAGCGGCCATTCTTCGTCCGGCAATATCAATGTGGAGCTGGATATCGGCTCGCCCAGTTCCTCCAGCAGCGCCAATGCCACCGGATGATCGGGAATACGGATACCGATGGTGCTGCGCTTGGGATGCTGCAAGCGTTTCGGCACTTCCTTGGTCGCCTCCAGGATAAAGGTGTAGCTGCCCGGCGTATTGCTTTTCAACAGGCGGAATTTGCTGTTATCCACGCGCGCATAGCGCGAGATTTCAGACAGGTCGCAGCACATCAGCGTCATGTGATGGTGCTCGTCCAATTGGCGTATCTGGCGGATGCGCGCTACGGCACCCTTGTCGTCCAAGTGACAGCCGAGCGCGTAGCAGGAATCGGTGGGATACACCACGATGCCGCCGTCGCGCAGCACCGCCGCCGCCTGGCGGATCAGGCGCGGGTTGGGGTTGTCCGGGTGTATCGTGAAAAATTGTGCCATGTTTTTTAAATCAGGTAAGTAGGGTGGGCACGATTTTTGTGCCCACGCGGATAGCGTCAATCATATTTTAGTGTCTTACCGGTTAAGTCTTTACATTTCTTGACAAGACTTATATGTTTTTAAATTAAAAACAATAGGTTAGCGCATTATAAATTTCGAGCGCAAAACCACCTTTTTGGTTCCGGCTCGTCCGGCTTAGGTTGAACCGCGTGGGCACAAAAATCGTGCCCACCCTACGTATTATTCTCCCAAGCTTCCCAAACTGGCCTGCAACCCGGCGGAAAATCCGGCAGCCTCCCCATATCGCGGTAGCTTTCGTCCGGGCCGTGGAAATCCGAACCGCATGAACACAGCAGGTTGAATTCCCCGGCATAACCCGCGAATTCGGCATACTGTTCCGGTGTATGGCTACCGCTCACCACCTCGATCGCCTGTCCGCCGCATTCGACAAACTCGGCCAGCAATTCATGAATGGTTTTCTTGCCCATGCTGTTGCGCCCGCTCATATAGCGTCCGGGGTGCGCCAGCACCGCCACCCCGCCGCTGCCGCGCACCCAGCCCACCGCATCGGCAAGCGCCGCCCATTTGTGCGGCACATAGCCCGTCTTCCCGTTAGCCAAATAGCGGTTGAAGACACTTCTCACATCCTTGCAATGCCCCGCTTCGACCAGATAGCGCGCAAAGTGGGTGCGCCCGATCATATTCGGGTTTTCCGCGTATTGATAAGCACCTTGCAGGGTTCCGCCGATGCCCGCCTTCGCCAGCGCCTCGGCCATTTTTTCGGCACGTTTGCCGCGCCCGCTACGCACGCTGCGCAACCCATCCGCCAGCGGCGGGTAAGCCGGATCGATGCCCAAGCCGACGATATGCACGGTGTGGGTGCGCCACGTCACGGAAATTTCCACGCCATTGATGAAGGTCATGCCGTGTTGCGCGGCGGCAGCACGCGCCTCATCCAGCCCGTCCATGTCATCGTGATCGGTCAGCGCCAGCACCTTCACGCCGCGTTCGGCGGCGCGATGCACCAGCTCTGCCGGAGCGAGCGTGCCATCGGAAATGCTGGAGTGGCAATGCAAATCGTAATCTAGCATTGGCTTTCCCAGCAATTGACCACGGAGGGCAGATTATTGTGTGCCTCCGTGCGGCACGTTATATCGAGGGTGCGGCGTAGCCGTGACAACGCTTCTGTCCTCTGTCCTCTGTCCTCTGTCCTCTGATAGCCGCTCATGTTTTCACATAGATATTTTCCGCGCGATGGGTGAAGGCATCCACAAAACTGTTGGCAATGTAATGGAATACCGGCCCGACCAGCGCTTCCAGCAGCTTGCTGGAGAACTCATAGTGCAGGCGGAATTCTATTTTACAGGCCGAATCGCTCAACGGTATAAATCGCCAATGGCCGTCCAGATGTTGGAACGGCCCGTGCTGCAAAGTCATGTCGATCTGATGCGGCGGCGTGCGCACATTCTCGGTGGTGAAATGCTGCTTGATGTGGTGATAATCGATATGCAGCGTAGCATGCACAGTCGCGTCATCCAGCCGCGATACGCTTGAGCCGCCGCACCACGGCAGGAACTGCGGATAATCTTCCACGCGATCAACCAAACTGAACATTTCCTCCGCGCTGTGCGGAACCAGTACTGTTTTTTCTACGAATGCCATCGCTATTTATCCGGCTCTTCCATGGGTAACTGGAGCCGGATACAGGTCAAGCCCGCCGCAATGGAAATAGCGGCGATATTGAAATGGTCACGGTTCCCGAACCCGCAGGAGCGTTTTTGTATGGTTGTAATTATCCCAGATTGTTCATTAGAACAACACCTCATTGAAAAATAAGGAAAATCTCTAATGGATTCCATTAGAAACCCATTCAAAACAGGCGTTTTATGGCCTAATGGACAATCTGGGATTATTCTTACTGTGTCACATAGCGCTGAAGGGCGCATTGCGGCGTTAAAATCGGGCTCAAAATGCTCATTTACGCTATGTAAACTCCGCTTTTTCACCCGATTTTGCCTTGCACTGCATCCCTTGATCGCTATGTGACACA
>JACREB010000199.1 GCA_016218475.1 Nitrosomonadales bacterium
ATGCTTCAAGTTCGTTGCGCTCTTGCTCCGTGAGCGTTACCCGGTATCTCGGTGACATGGCGACCTCCTTTTGTTAAGGGTTTCACCAGTATGTCACAAGGCGTTACAATACGAAAGCAATAATGTTACATGGTACTAGTGCCAACGTCAACGACCTCCACAGCGCCGAGCGCATCCGCGCCCCGCTGGCCAACCGTGCCGCGCTTCCGTATCGTTGGCCTGATCGAACACGAACTATCCGCTATCCTAGCGGGCGGGTAGATTCGCCACTTTTTTGAAAGCGGGTGTTTGGATGCACCGAGCACCAAACCGCAGCGAATGAGGCGGCGCAAATAGCTATCCGAAATGCCTTCCTTGGCGGCAAATTCTTGCAGGCTCAAGCCGCCGTCCTGCTGGTGGAAATCGTTCGCCGAAGGGATGTATCTCTTGCTCATGATGCACCGCCTTTCGCCGCCAGCGGCTCACGCGGGCAGGCATTGACGGCTTTGCTCAGCACCGAGTAAAGCTCACGCTCGACGGTTGCATCGCCTTCGGTGCAGCGCCCGCGCCGGATATCCTTGCAGGTTCGACCGAGTGCGTGTTCGGCCTGGAACCACGCATGGAGAAGCTGCGCATTGGTCAGCTCGACGGTAAAAACGGGGGCGCTCATGGCAGCCTCCGCAGGCACACCGGGCAAAGGTGGAACAGTTTTATTTTCGGCAACCCTGCAAAATCAGGCTGAAACCCAACACCGGCGCGGGTTCGGGGGGGTGTCGCCGCAGTGCCGCAAAGGCGGAATAGTATTTTTTCGGGGGTCAAAACCGCCGCAGGCCGCAAGCGGTAAGGCTTAGAAAGATTTTGAAGCGGTGTTTTAGAGTCCGCAACGCGGACTGATCGGCTACGTGTTACCCCAGAAGATGAATTAACCCAGATTGTTCATTAGAACAACACCTCATTGAAAAATAAGGAAAATCTCTAATGGATTCCATTAGAAACCCATTCAAAACAGGCGTTTTATGGCCTAATGGACAATCTGGGATTAATTAATTTTCTGCAACTTTTTAGATCGGCCGACCGGCATACCTCAAATGGGGGATATGCCGGCCGGGGGGATTTGCCGCTAATCGGGGGTATGTCAAACGCGAAACCGTTCCGCGAACTGTTCCGCTTTGCCTTACCTTGAAATACGCATAATGCGCATTATGTCAAATAGTAAAATATAAGTATAGGCCTTTGTCATCAAGTAATTACAGCTTTATATTCCCTTGGCTTGATTCCAGCCACAAGCTTAATGCCCCATCCCCTATCTGGAATTGCACTGTGATTTCGACGGCTTGCATGATTTTCTCGAAACCCGCTTCGGATTGAGAAACGGTAAAGTATGGCGCGGTGTAAATTGATACAGGTTGCGATGTGCCAAAAATCAGGTGACCACCCAATACACCGTCGTCCAGGATGAGCCTGTCGGTTTTGTTCATTGCCAATAATTCGCCGAAACCGCCGAGGGTTTTGTTATTGGAATCAAGGTACCGGCCCGCATAGCCGTCGCAGCATGGCATGGCAAGCAATAACCTGACCGACATCACCTCGCCTTTGAATTGCCCGGCGGTGTATTGGGCATCAATGCGATTGCCTGCGAGGGTGATGGTTTTGGTAATAGAACCTCGCTCGATCTCGGCACGGAATTGCATCGAGGCTGGGGTGGTTTTAACCAACCTGTAGTTATTAATGGATAAATACTTCCCGTAATTTACCAATGAGTCGACAAACAATCCATGCGGCTGGTGGTCGGCCAATAAATCGGAAGGCGCAATTTCATGCTTATAGGCAATACGGTCATGAGCCGAAGTGATGCCTCCGCCTGAATGTCCTCCCCCTTGCTTGTTCTTGTGGATCTTTTCGAAATAGTGCTCGGCCTGGCGGCGCAGAGTATCACCAAAATTGTGGTTCAAGCGGTAATCATCCAACTCGCAGACCCCACCGTAACCATTTAGTTTAACAATCGCCTGTATTTCATTGTTATATAAATAATATTCATCAAAGCCATCCTTGTCAAAATCTGTCGGGATGCCGGCTTTACGGGGTGAAATGCGATCCAGTTTTGCTTCCAGCCTGACGATGGCGTTATATACGGCGCGGCGCAAATGTGGCAGATAAAGTCCGCCAAACAGCCCATGCCAGTATGCATCGTTGGATTGTGCCTCATACAAATCATCCAGCATATCCGCCGTACGCTGGGTTTCGGATAACCCGGCGACCCTCAGCGACAAGACTTGCATGCGTTTATGCATCCAGTTGGATTCAGGATAGCGGGAAAAAAAGTTTTTCCAGATGCCGCCCCTGACGTATGCCTTATACTCTTCATATCGCCCTGTGCTTTTTTCACGGGCAACAAGGTCGGCATAGCGCGCCGCCACCGGAGCCGGCAAGGTCCACTCATTCATTTCGATATAGGAAGTCGTAGGCAGATAAATGATCCCGCGCGTCCTGACTTCGTCATGATATTCCTTGTAGGTGCGCGTTTTTACCTTCTTCGAAGCCAATACGCCGCAAATGAAGTTTTCGAGCCACTTCTTTTCATAGACCCATTCGTAGGTTTCCGGCCAGATGCCGAATTTTTCAATGTCGTCAAAATATACGGCGCAGGCATCATTGCCCTGCTTCGACAGTTTTTCCATATAATCAACAACTTCATGCGCGATTGAAAACGGGATGCGGTAGCGCAGGCCTTCTGAAATCGGAAATAGATCCAGCGGTTTACCGCCTTCTTCAGTGGTGTAATACCCGTCCAGTTGATGGGCTTCCTTGCCTGCGCATAGAAAATGATAGTCATCCACCGTCACATAGCGAATCCCCGCATCCGCCAGCGAGGGAACTACCGTTGCCTCCCAGACCCGCTCGGTGAGCCACGCACCCTGCGGGCGCTGCCCCAGTTTGGCTTCCAGCTTGTTGGAGAAACGCATCAGTTGACCGACCCGATCCTGTTCTGGAATGACCGCAAGCACCGGCTCGGTGTCCCCTGCCCCGAATAGTTCTACTTGACCGCGAGCAACCATTTCATGCAATAACGCCATGTCTTCGGGGAACTTTTGCAGCAGGTAATCCAGCAGCCAGCCGCTAAAATGCACCGCAAAGCGGAATTCCGGGAAGCGGTGCAGCGTTTGCAGGAAGGGGCGATAGCAGCGCAAATGCGCATCGTCGATGACTTCCGGGAAATTTCCGACCGGTTGATGGGCGTGGACACCGAACAACAAGGAGACAGTATTAGCCATGAAGTTTTAGTCCGTATATAGTCAAATTCATTCGGTAGCACGCCGCATGGCGCCGCCTGTTTCCGGATGCCCTCCCCCCTGACTGACAGGTTCGGAAAGGTTTGTCGGCGGCGGCAATTTCAGCAGGCGGTACAACTCGGTGAGATTATGCCGGAACAGCCGGTCAAAACTGGCTACCGAAATGGAAGGATTATAGTCTCCAAACCACCAGAACCAGTCCGAGCTTTCGCAGGAGCAAAGCTGTTTTTCGGCAGCATGTTGTTCCGCCTCGCCGAGCCGCCCGCTGCTCATTACCATATCGAAACTATGCTTGGCGGCGCACAGCATGTCCCAGGCTTTGTTCTTGTCCGGCGAGCCTATCCAAGTTGAAAAATTACCGTAAACCCAACTACCTGCGACGACACCGGCAAGTTTATGCACACGGGCACAATCGGATTCCGGCTTCAAGGGTAATTGGCTTATATATTTACCGAAAGTGGTCGTCCGTATCCGCAGGCTGGACTCGATCATGGTGTAAAGCTCGTCCAGGAAGTAATGCCCGTTATAAGGGTAATATTCCCAAGCGTTCTCGCCATCCAGAATAACGCTGACAATAGGCGTTTCGCCCTCCGGCGCGTTGTTGGCAATTGCCTCGACCTGTTCGATAAAGTGGCGCGCGGCATCCTTGCCGTGCCAGCGCGAATACTCAAAACCGATCAAATCGGACAGGCGGTCATCCCTAAAGAAACAATGCAACCCGTCACACCCTTTGTCCAGGCGATAAGGCCGGTACAAATATCGGGTGCGGTCTGGAACGCCATGCTGTGAGCGCTTCAGGCTGTTCACCAACACGCCCTCCCCGCTGGCGACCCAGCGGCATCCCTCCTCCGCCATTACGGCCAGCGCGCTATCCGAGATTGAGCCTTCGGCTGGCCACATGCCTTCCGGTTCGCTGCCAAAGCGTGCGGCATGGCTCTGTTTGGCTTTGGCGATGTGCGCCGCGACACGTATCTTTCCTGCCGGATAACGGACGGATAAAGGCAAAGGCGCTTCGGGCATGGCTTCATGGGCGCTGTTAAAATCAATCAGCAAAGGCGCCAGCGGATGGTAATGCGGTGTTGAGGAAATCTCGATTTGCCCGGATTCCGCCAGTTTGCGGTAACGCGGAATAATGCCTCTTATCAATTCCCCGATAAGCGCGAGCAATTCCCGGCGATCACCGAGGCTGAAGCCCTCGGCCTTGCTCATCAGATTCACCACCAGATCGCGTTCGCGGCGTACGCTTTCGCCGCACCATACCAGATGATACCAGGTCAGCAAGTCCGCCATGTACTGCCACGACAAATAAGACAATGCGGTTTCACCGTCGGCTTGCAACTCGTTAAATAATTCCAGCAACCGTTTATAAACCGGGTAAGGCTCAATCATTTTGGTGTGATTGGTGCGGAAGCACGCTTCGAGAATATATTTGCGCTGTTCCGGCAACAACCCGCCGCACGAGTTGTCGTGGGCAAGCATGCGCAACAACGGGTCGCGCAATTGCCCGGTGGCAAACTGGTCAGCGTAATCTTCCAGTTGGTCGAACAGTACCGGCACGAAATTCACCACGGCGCGCACTTTTGGGTGCTGCTCAAGATGATAGGCCATGTCGGTGTAGTCCTTCATGGCGTGCAAATAAGTCCACGGCAACACGAAATCACCGCTTTTATAATCGCGGTAATCCGGCTGATGCATGTGCCAGAGAAAAACTAAATCGACAGATTTTGCCATGATGGGCGCCGCACAATATTCGCTTTAGTCAGCGGAGGCTGTGAACCTTCTGCCCGAGCATTTCCGGGGTGATGAGCGTCACGCCATTCGGGCTGACATGAAAGCGCTCGCGGTCATGTTCCACATTGACTCCGGCTTCCAAACCGTCCGGAACCTTGCAATTCTTGTCCATGATGACGCGCTTCAACGTCACGTTGCGGCCAATTTCCACATTGGGCAACAGCACCGATTCCGTGATGTTGCAATAGCTATCCACCCGCACGTTGGAAAACAGCAGCGAGTTACGCACCGTCGAGCCGCTCACGATGCACCCGCCCGAAACCAGCGAGTCGATGGCGATACCGCGCCGGTCATCGTCGTCGAACACAAACTTGGCCGGCGGCAACTGCTCCTGATGCGTCCAGATCGGCCATTCGCGGTCATACATATTCAAGTCGGGAACGACTTTGGCCAGTTCCATGTTGGCCTCCCAGTAGGAATCGATCGTTCCCACATCGCGCCAATAGGGTCCATTGCCGTTCTCTGTACCCACGCAGCTTTGCTCGAAATTCTGTGCGAAGACGCGATACCTCGAAATCATGTACGGGATCAAATCCTTGCCAAAATCGTGGCTTGAACGTGGTTCGTCGGCATCGCGTATCAATTGCTCAAACAGGAAGCGGGTATTAAACACATAAATGCCCATACTGGCCAGCGATTTGCCCGGTTTGCCCGGCATGGGCGCTGGATTGGCGGGTTTTTCGGCAAACTCGACGATACGGGAATTCTCATCCACACCCATTACGCCAAACGCAGTCGCATCGGCGAGCGGCACCTCCAGGCAGGCAACCGTCATGTCGGCCTTGTTTTCAACATGAAAGGCCAGCAACTTGCCGTAATCCATCTTGTAAACATGGTCGCCGGCCAGTATCAGCACGAAATCCGGCTTGCTTCCACGCAAAATGTCGAGATTCTGGAACACCGCATCGGCGGTGCCCTGATACCAGTGATCCTCGCTGACCCGCTGTTGTGCGGGCAACAAATCGACGTATTCGCCAAACTGGCCATTCAAAAAAGACCAGCCGCGCTGGATATGCTGAATCAGGCTATGCGACTTGTATTGCGTTGCCACACCGATGCGGCGGATGCCTGAATTTACGCAGTTGGATAATACAAAATCGATGATGCGGAACTTGCCGCCGAAGGGGACAGCGGGCTTGGCACGCCAATCGGTCAGTTGGTACAGGCGGCTGCCGCGCCCGCCCGCCAGCACCATGGCATAAGTATTTTTGGCGATGCGGCTGACAAACTGCGACGCTATTTCTCCGGCAGCCAGATGGTATTTTTTTTGCAGGTAACCCTGTTCAGCTTTCATGTTGCCTCGCCATTTAATTTACCTTGCTGTCGTGCGGCCATTATCGTTTACAATCGCCCAACTTGACAAGAATAACTGGAGTATCGGTGGCATAGATGAACAAGTTGATCGAATCGCTGCTGCAAGCTCGTCTCGGCGACCCTTTCGGGCTGCTCGGCCCGCATCGCAAGGGTGCAGAATGGCTAATCAGGGTGTATGAACCTTACGCAACAGAAGTCGAGTTGCTCAACACCACCGAATCATCTGCGTTCAAGCGCATTCACCCCGCCGGAGTATTTGAGTGGCGCGGCAAAAATGAACCCTCCCCCCGCCCCTACCGGCTACGCATGCACTACGGCAGTGCCACTCATGATATTTTCGACCCCTACCAGTTTTTGCCGCATATTTCCCAGCAGGATTTATATTTGTTCGGCGAAGGCAAGCTGCGTCAAGGCTATCGCATGCTCGGTTCTCATGACGTTGATATCGACGGCGTGGAAGGCGTGCGTTTTGCCGTTTGGGCGCCAAATGCCGAGCGCGCCAGCCTGGTGGGCGAATTCAATGGGTGGGATGGCCGCATGCATCCGATGCGCTCGCTCGGTTCCAGCGGCGTATGGGAACTGTTCATCCCCGGGATGCGGCAAAATGCGCTATACCGCTATGAAATCCGCAACCGCGATACCGGATACATACTGACCAAAACCGATCCTTACGCGCAAGGCTATGAGTTGCGCCCCGGCACGGCCTCGCTCGCCGCACCCGCCAACGGGCATCGCTGGCAGGATACCGGATGGATAGCGCAGCGCGGCCAATGGGACTGGCTGCATGGCGCGATCAATATTTACGAAGTGCATGCCGGCTCATGGAAACGCCATCCCGATGGCCGCTTCTACACTTATAGCGAGTTGGCAACCGATCTCGTGCCTTATGTAAAGAGTATGGGCTACACGCATATCGAATTGCTGCCGATTTCAGAACACCCGCTGGATGAATCATGGGGCTACCAGGCCACCGGATATTTTGCGCCCACCAGCCGCTTCGGCTCCCCGGACGAATTGCGCCACTTCATAGACACTTGCCATCAGGTGGGCATCGGGGTGATTCTCGATTGGGTGCCGGCACACTTTCCGCAGGATAGCTGGGCGCTGGCGCGCTTTGACGGCACGGCACTGTATGAGCACGAAGACCCGCGTCTGGGCTACCATCAGGAATGGGGCACCCACGTATTCAACTACGGGCGCAACGAAGTTAAAACATTCCTGATGTCCAGCGCGCACTTCTGGCTATCCGAATTCCATTTCGACGGGTTGCGCGTGGATGCCGTGGCATCGATGCTGTACCTCGACTATTCTCGCAAGGCCGGTGAATGGATCCCCAATAGATACGGTGGCAGGGAGAATCTTGATGCGGTGGATTTCCTGCGCGAATTGAATATCATGGTGCATGAAGAGTTCCCCGGCGCGCTGACCATGGCGGAAGAATCCACCGCATGGCCGGGTGTGTCACGCCCTGTTTATCTGGGCGGGCTGGGCTTCTCGATCAAGTGGAACATGGGCTGGATGAACGACACGCTGAGCTATTTCCGCCACGATCCGGTGCATCGCCGATACCACCATAGCCAGCTCACCTTCGGCCAACTTTATGCCTACACCGAAAACTTTGTGTTGCCGTTTTCGCACGATGAAGTCGTGCATGGCAAAGGCTCGCTGTTGTCAAAAATGCCCGGCGACGCCTGGCAAAAATTCGCCAACCTGCGTCTGCTGCTGACCTACCAGATGACCAGCCCCGGCAAGAAGCTTAACTTCATGGGCAACGAAATCGCGCAGGGGCGCGAGTGGCAGTCCAAGTGGGAACTGGAATGGTGGCAGCTCGGGCAAGATGTGCATCGCGGCATGCAAAATTTGACGCATGACCTCAACCGGCTTTACCGCAAGTTGCCCGCGTTGCACGACCTTGATTTCCAGCATGAGGGTTTCGCGTGGATAGATTGCAACGACGCGGAAAAATCGGTGCTGTCTTACCAGCGGCGCGCGCGCGACGGCTCCAGCGCCATTGTCGCGTTGAATCTTACGCCCGTGCCGCGCAGCCGCTACCGCCTCGGCCTGCCCATGCAGACCCAATACCGCGAAGTGCTGAACAGCGATTCGGAATATTACGCGGGCAGCAACCTCGGCAATGCAGGGCTGATACAGGCAGAACCGATACCCTGGATGGGACTGCCCTACTCTGCCGAAATTGCGCTGCCGCCGCTGGCGGGAGTGATTCTGGTGCCGGAGATAGCCCAGTAGGGGGCGATTCATAAATCCCACCGCTTTAACGTTGATTGGAGCTAATCACCATGTCAAAACTTACCCGTTCACCAGCCTGGCAAGCGCTCAAGGCGCACCACACGGCCATCGAGCCGGTTCACATGCGCCAAATGTTTCAGGACGATCCCGCGCGTTTCGACAGGTTTTCGCTGCGGCTCGGCAACCTGCTATTCGATTACTCCAAGAACCGCATCAACGGCGAAACGATAAAATTGCTGGTGGCTCTGGCCGGGCAAGCGGAGTTGCCTGCCTGTATCGGGCGCATGTTCGGCGGCGAAAGAATCAATTTCACCGAGCGGCGTGCCGTTTTGCATACCGCACTGCGCAACTGTTCCGGCCATCCGGTTTATGTGGGCGGCATGACACGGTGCGCGCAAGCGACGGGTGCGGGAATGCCGCCCCCCCGCCTCCTCCCGCAAACGGCTGGCTGCGCCATAACCAGCGACTTGGCGAGCGTAGTTGGCTCGCCTAGTCGAATGGCTAGTAGTTCCACCAGTAACGTGTCGGAGGCGGACGGCAAGGATGTCATGCCCGATGTGCGGCGCGTGCTGGGACTGATGCGCCGCTTTTCCGATGCGGTGCGCAACGGCCAACATGTCGGCTATACCGGCAAACCCATCAGCGACATCGTCAACATCGGCATCGGCGGCTCCGACCTCGGCCCGCTGATGGCGTGCGAGGCACTCAGGCCTTATGCGAGCCCCAAGCTGCGCGCGCATTTTGTCTCCAACGTGGATGGCACGCATCTCGCCGAAACGCTGAAAAAACTGGATGCCGAGACCACGCTGTTCATCGTCAGCTCGAAAACCTTCACCACGCAGGAAACCCTGACCAATGCTTGTTCGGCGCGCGCCTGGCTGGTTGGCAAATTGGGTGATGAACAAGCCGTGGCAAAACACTTCGCCGCCGTTTCCACCAACCTCAAGGCTACAGGTGAATTCGGCATCAACCCGGACAATGTGTTCGAATTCTGGGACTGGGTCGGCGGGCGCTACTCGCTATGGTCGGCCATCGGCCTGCCGATTGCGCTGTACATCGGCATGGACAGGTTCGAGGAATTGCTTGGCGGCGCTTATGCGATGGACGAGCACTTCCGCAGCGCGCCGCCGGAGAGGAACATGCCGGTGCTGTTAGGGTTGCTCGGCGTCTGGTACGGTAACTTCTTCGGTGCTGGCTCCAATGCTGTACTGCCCTACGACCAATATCTGCACCGCTTCCCTGCCTATCTGCAACAACTGGAGATGGAGAGCAACGGCAAGCGCGTGGATCGCGACGGCAACGCGGTGGATTATGACACCGGCATGGTGGTATGGGGCGAACCCGGCACCAACGGTCAGCATGCCTTCTACCAGCTCATCCATCAAGGCACAAGAATGATTCCGGCGGATTTTCTTGCCCCGCTGCATAGCCAGAATCCAGGCGGCGAGCACCATTCGATCCTGCTCGCCAACTGTTTTGCGCAAACCGAAGCACTGATGCTCGGCAAAACTGCCGGGGAAGCGCGCGCCGAACTCATCGCGCAAGGTTTGCACGGCGAGGCGCTGGAAGCCTTGCTGCCGCACAAGGTTTTCCCCGGCAACAGGCCGACCAACACCCTGCTGTTCGATAAGCTCGACCCGCACACGCTGGGCATGCTGATCGCGCTGTACGAACACAAGGTGTTCGTGCAAGGCGTGGTGTGGAACATCAACTCGTTCGACCAATGGGGCGTGGAACTGGGCAAACAACTGGCGGGGAAAATATTGCCGGAACTGTGCGGTGCTGCCGCGGTTTCAGGGCACGATGCATCGACCAATGGCCTCATCGGCCATCTGTCCGGACATGCACCCTAGTATAACAACACATAAATAACGAAACATGCATTATACTGTCGTACGCCCACCCCATGACGAGGAGCCAGCCATGCGACAGACCGAACTGCATCTTACCGACGAGGATCGAGAATTGATCGAATCATATCGTGCCAAG
>JACREB010000200.1 GCA_016218475.1 Nitrosomonadales bacterium
ACGCCGTGTCATAGCCACCACCCTACGGATGCTATTTAACGCGTTGATAATAATATATAAACACAAAATTCTTGTCATTTTTTGACATCATTTGACTGATAAGTGACTATTGAGCGTTACATAATTCGCGACAACCATTCCGTTCGTGGTGAGGTATCGAACCATAACGGATGTATCGAAGCCCAAGGCTAATAAGAGGGTTGAATGCAACTTTCCCGTTGATTGCCTGTACAGGATAACAGGCGTAGAATGTGACCACACTTTAAGAAAGTAGGCTCATCATGCAAGCAAGCATCCGTGAATTGAAGGCGCACCTGAGCGAATACATCCGTCAGGTAACGGCGGGCGAAACCGTGACCATCAGCGTCCACAACCGCCCGGTGGCGCAAATTGTGCCGATCAAACGGCAGGCCACGCTGGATGATCTGGCGGCGCAGCCCGGCATCTCGTGGAACGGCGGCAAGGCTGTCGGCCTCCCGCGAGGCGAGAAGCTGCCGGTCGGCGTGAGTTTGTCCGATTGGGTTGCCGAGGATAGACGTTGATCCTTTATCTGGACACGTCGGCCTGGGTGAAGCTCTACGTGCATGAGCTTGGCTCGAAGGAATTGCGCGCATACACCAACAAGGCGGAAACATTGGCGGCATCGGTCGTCGCCTATGCTGAAGCTCGCGCCACATTCGCCCGGCTCAAGGCGCAGGGCATCTCCACCGAAGCGAAACACCAACAACGGCTGGCACAGTTAAACCTCGATTGGGAGAACCTGCTGCGCATCGAACTGGTCCCGGCAGTAGTGCGCACCGCAGGCGACCTCGCCGAAGTGTACGGATTGCGCGGTTTCGATTCGATCCATCTGGCGAGCGCGTTGTGGTTGAAAGAAAAAACCAGTATGCCGTTGTGCTTCGCGGTTTTCGACCAGCGTTTGCGCGCTGCCGCAGAACGGGCTGGGTTGGCGGTTGTGCCGTGATTGTCGGACGCGCTATGTGGATTGAGTACGTGTAACGAATGGGAAGTCGTGCCCAATGCTGATTATCCGAAGCGCCCACACTTGACGTTATATACCTGTCTTGGTATAAACACATATGGTTCGTATTCCTCCCAGTCTCTCGCGTGAAAAACCCATGCATTGGGTGGCATCGGCAAAAAAGGACTACCTGGCCTTTCCCACCGAAGTTCAGGACGAGATGGGTTATGCCTTGGGCTTGGCGCAGCTTGGAGCAAAACACCCCAAAGCCAAACCATGGAAAGGTGAAGGGCCGGGGATTTTTGAGATTGTTGAAGACCATCGGGGCGACACATTCCGCGCGGTTTATACCGTGCGCTTTGCCGAAGTGGTGTATGTCCTGCATGCCTTCCAGAAGAAATCGAAGACAGGCATCAAGACCCCGCAGGACGATATAAACCTGATCGCCGAACGCCTCAAGCGCGCCCAAGCGGATTATGAAAGGAGCAAAATACCATGAGCACAATCACCCACGGCAGCGCCAACGTCTTCGCCGACTTGGGCTATGCGGATTCCGCCGAACGCCAGACCAAGACGCGCCTGGCTCTGGCCGTCAACGAACTGCTGAAAAGCCGCAAGCTGAAACAGCGCGAAATCGCGGCACTGCTCGCCATCCCGCAGCCCAAAGTCTCAGCCCTGAAAAACTACCGGCTCGACCAGTTTTCGGTCGAACGCTTGATGGAATTCCTGACCGCGCTCAATCAGGACGTGGAAATCATCATCCGACCGCGCGCCAATTCCGGCGGAAACGGACATATTTCTGTTTTGGCGGTGCAGTAATTTTCTTGTTGAGGTATTGCCGAGCATGATGTTTTGCATAACGGGAATGTCGTAATGCAAGCTTGCTGGCGGTTGTGCCGTGATAGGCAGCATGGAAGCGGGCAGCATGATGAACGAGCAATGGCTGCTTGATTTGGAACGTAAAAACTTCATGGAACTGCTGGCGACGAACAAGGCCAAGGCACGGGTGGAGTGCATGCTGAAGAATGGGAAGCTGTTGCGAAATTAGGAGTTGGCTTTGATGGAGCAGGCGTTGTTTGTCCCGGTAAAGAATGCCGCCTATTTGCCTGCCAGCTTCTTGATTTCCGGGGTTGCGGCAAGCTGCTGTACAGTTTCATTCAGTAAAGTCGCGCCGCGCGCTTCAATAGCAACTTCGGAAATAGCACGCAGCAGTTCCACATAAAAGTTTTTATCGCCCGTCAGCCGTTGCCAAAACTCTTGACCAACGAAAAGTGGGTAATCGTACTCATCGCGTAATTTTTTATAGTGGCCGCTTTCCTGCCCCGGCTCGCCATACACTATCGCAACTACCAAGTCCCCATGCGCGACCTTGGCCTTGTTGGTGCGCCCTAGTATATAAACCCATTAATTACGAAACATAATGCCGAGCCATTTTTGTATCCGCATCCTGCCGGGTGAACTTCCACTCGATGCCACGTTGCTCCGTGTTACGGCGCAACTGCCAGGCATCAACTTCGGCGGTGATCG
>JACREB010000198.1 GCA_016218475.1 Nitrosomonadales bacterium
AGATTTTATTGAGTCTTAAATTGTGGTCAATATGTTGCAAAAATATTAATAAAACAAATAGTTACAGCCGCGCCACCGAATTTCTAAGAGTGCAACCACGATAACCGACTGAATTTACTATAAAATCGACCGGACGCTAGTTTACTATATGTAAACTCCGCTTTTTCGCCCGATTTTGCCTTGCACTGCATCCCTTGATCGCTTTGTGACACAGTAAGACTCGATAATCATTTGTTTAATCTTGCGCAATCTGTGTAATCTGCGGATAGTTGTTTTTCTGGGTTATTCTTTTATTTTGATCATCTTTTTCAGCGCAAGTTTAAGCGGCGAATCGCCGAGAGTCTGGCTGAGGTCATTCAGCGCGTCCCGCGCCGCTTTGCCGAGCTTTCTGGGTCTGGATTCGGGCTGGCTGCTGCTGAAGGAAACTTGCACCTTTACGCGAATTCCGCTAACCTCGCAGCCGTTGTTTTGAAGCATAACAATAAATTCCGGTACAAGTTGGCGTAATTTGGCGGCGACAGCGGCATTGGCGACAGAGACACTGAGAATACCCGATTGCAGTCCCAATATTTGGCTGGATTGCGCAAGATGAGGGGGGGCGACACCGGCAAAATGGCGTTGCAAGGCCGACAAGGCTTGTGCTTTGGCCAATAGCGGGCGTAATTCCGAATCGCCGCTCAGTAGTGATTTGAATCGTTGCGCCACAAATTTACGGCCACATGAGGAGGGGGAGGCATGAATGTTATTCTAGTTTCCAACAGTTTGGCAAAGACTCGCAGCATGACGTTGAGCGGCAGGCATATTGCATTCCTTGTGGTGTTGCTGTTCGGGTTGATCTTGGGTGCGGCGTTTACCTTGCAATACGCATTGGTGCGCTTTGGCCCGGAAGGCTTGAGCGATGAAATGCGCGCTTTCCTGTCCAAGGTGCAGAGCGCCGAACAACAAAAGCAGCAGTCTTACCTGCATAGCAGCCTGGATGCCATGGCTGTCCGGGTTGGCCAGATGCAGGCGCAGATGCAACGCCTGGATGCGCTTGGTGCGCGCCTTGCCAAGCTGACCGGCATGAAGCCGGAAGAATTCAGGTTTGACCAGCCGCCCGCGCAGGGCGGACCGCTGGTGACTTCGCCCGCGCAGGAAATATCGGTGAAGAGCCTGGATATACAATTGAGCAGATTGATCCATGCGGTCAATGACCGCAGCGACAAGCTGCTGGCCTTGCAAACCATGCTGTTGCAGAATGAGTTGAACCGCAAGCTGCTGCCATCGATACCGCCCATCATCGAGGGATTCTATTCGTCGAATTTTGGCTGGCGGCTGGATCCCTTTACCGGTGAAAATGCCATGCATGAAGGCGTCGATTACATGGTTCCGATTGGGACGCCGATCCGTGCCTCGGCAGGCGGTGTTGTAGCCTATTCTGACCAGCACCCCCAGTATGGTAATATGATCGAAATTGACCACGGCAACGACATTGTGACGCGCTACGCGCATGCTTCCAGGTTGCTGGTGAAAGTCGGCCAAGTGGTGCGGCGCGGCGAAAAAATTGCCGAAGTCGGCAACACCGGGCGCTCCACCGGCAACCACTTGCATTTTGAAGTCCGCTATAAGGGCACTGCCCAGAACCCCGTGCGATTCCTGGAAAAAGCCGCCAGTTAGCAGGGCGGTGGATCAAGAAAGTGAGGGTGAGGTGATGACTAACCTCACCCTTTCTTATTCTTACTGTGTCACAAAGCGCTGAAGGGCGCATTGCGGCGTTAAAACCGGGCTCAAAATGCTCATTTATTACATGTAAACTCCGCTTTTTGCGAGTTGGGCGGCAACGGCAAGCCGCCCATCCCCGCTTGACCCGCTTCGCCCGATTTTGCCTTGCACTGTATCCCTTGATCGCTTTGTGACACAGTAAGATTATTTGCAGTTGAGAGTTTTAATTTTGCAGTTTGAGAAAATATGATTTCCAGTGTGCTGAAAAAAGTCTTTGGTAGCCGCAATGACCGCCTGCTCAAGCAATATCGCGCTACCGTCCAGTCCATCAACAAGCTTGAAGCCGGTATCGCCAGGTTAAGCGATGAAGAATTGCGCCAGAAAACCGATAGCTTCAGGCAGCGTTTTGCGGGGGGTGAAACGCTTGAAGCGCTGCTGCCGGAGGCATTCGCCGTAGTGCGCGAAGCCGGTGTCCGCACATTGGGGATGCGCCATTACGATGTGCAGTTGGTCGGCGGAATGGTTTTGCATTATGGCAAGATTGCCGAAATGCGCACCGGTGAAGGCAAAACCATGATGGCCACCCTGCCGGTCTACCTGAACGCGATATCCGGGAAGGGTGTGCATGTCGTTACGGTGAACGATTACCTGGCCAGCCGCGATGCAGAATGGATGGGCAAGGTGTACCGCTTCCTCGGGCTGTCGGTGGGCGTGATCCTGTCCCAGATGCAGCATACCGACAAACAGGCCGCTTACGCCGCCGATGTCACTTATGGCACCAACAACGAATTCGGTTTCGATTACCTGCGCGACAACATGGCGACGCAGATCGGCGATCGGTACCAGCGCCCGCTCAATTATGCCATCGTGGATGAGGTCGACTCGATCCTGATCGACGAGGCGCGCACCCCGCTGATCATCTCCGGGCAGGCCGAAGATAATGTCGACATCTATGTGCGCATGGACAAGCTGGCGCCGCAGTTGCAGCGACAGGCCGGAGAAGACGGGCCGGGCGACTTCAGCGTGGATGAAAAAAACCACCAGATATTGCTTACCGAGACCGGCCACGAGCACGCGGAAAGCATTCTCACCCAGGCGGGCTTGTTGCCGGTCGGCGGCAGCCTCTATGACCCCGCCAACATCACCCTGATCCATCACCTGTATGCGGCGTTGCGCGCGCATAACCTGTATCACCGCGACCAGCAATATGTCGTGCAGGACGGCGAAGTCATCATCGTGGACGAATTCACCGGGCGTCTGATGGCCGGGCGGCGCTGGTCGGATGGTTTGCATCAGGCGGTGGAGGCAAAGGAGGGCGTGGCGATCCAGAAGGAAAACCAGACGCTGGCCTCGATCACCTTCCAGAATTATTTCCGCATGTACCACAAGCTGGCGGGCATGACCGGCACGGCGGATACCGAGGCGTATGAATTCCAGCAAATCTACGGCCTGGAAACGGTGATCATCCCGCCGCACCGCCCGACCATCCGCAATGACATGATGGACAAGGTGTATCTCACCGCCAAGGAAAAATACCGGGCGGTGATCGAGGACATCAAGGATTGCCATGGGCGCGGCCAGCCGGTGTTGGTGGGCACGACCTCGATCGAGAATTCCGAACTGCTGTCGCAGTTGCTGGAAAAGGAAAAGTTGCCGCATCAGGTGTTGAACGCCAAACAACACGAACGCGAGGCGCAGATCATCGCGCAGGCCGGACGGCCAAAAATGGTCACCATCGCCACCAACATGGCAGGCCGCGGCACGGACATCGTGCTGGGCGGCAATGTCGAAAAGCAGGTCGAACACATTCTTGCCGGCGAAAGCCCGGATGGAGCAACTCAAGAGCAGCAGATCGCACAATTGAAATCCGAATGGCAACAGTTGCACCGGCAAGTGCTGGACAGCGGCGGGTTGCACATCATCGGCACCGAGCGTCACGAGTCGCGCCGCGTGGACAACCAGTTGCGCGGCCGCTCGGGCCGCCAGGGCGACCCCGGATCGAGCCGCTTTTTCCTGTCGCTGGAAGATCCGTTGTTGCGCATTTTCGCCTCCGACCGGGTCACGGCGATCATGAACAAATTCAAGATGCCGGAAGGCGAGGCGATCGAGCATAGCTGGGTGACACGCGCCATCGAGAGCGCTCAGCGCAAGGTCGAGGCGCGCAATTTCGATATGCGCAAACAGATACTCGAATACGACGATGTCGCCAACGACCAGCGCAAGGTGATCTATCAGCAGCGCAGCGAGTTGCTGGAAAGCATGGATATTTCCGAAACCATCCAGGCGATGCGGGAGGGCGTGCTGGAAAATACCGTCAGCCAGCACATCCCGCCGCACAGCATGGAAGAACAATGGGATGTACTCTCCCTGGAAAAGGCGCTGGCTGTCGAATTCCGCCTGGAATTGCCGTTGATGCGGTGGCTGGAGGAAGACAAACAATTGAACGAAGCGGGCTTGCGCACCCGTATCGCCGAGATTGCCCGGCAGCAATACCGGGCCAAGGTCGAAATGGTGGGCGGCGAGGCCATGCACCACTACGAGCGGGTTATCATGCTGCAAAGCCTGGATGTGCACTGGCGCGAACATCTTGCCGCGCTGGATCATTTGCGCCAGGGTATCCATTTGCGCGGTTACGCGCAAAAGAACCCCAAGCAGGAATACAAGCGCGAGGCCTTTGAACTGTTTTCGTTGATGCTGGATGCGATCAAGCGCGAAGTGACGCAGATATTGATGGCCGTGCAGGTGAGGAGAGAGGAGGATGTCGGGTCCGTAGAAACTCCGGCCGCGCCGGAAAATGTGCAGTATCATCATGCCGATTATGATGATGCGTTGGCACAGCAAAACAGGCAGGCAAGCGATGCCCGGCCAACCGGAGAAGAGCATAAACCGTTTGTGCGCGATGGAAAAAAGGTGGGGCGCAACGACCCGTGCCCATGCGGGTCGGGCAGGAAATACAAGCAGTGCCACGGTAAATTAAGTTAACAGGCGAAAGGGGAACGAAATGTCATTAGTGATCGATACACTGCGTATCTCAACGATTACCGAGGAATTGAACGATGCCGAGATCAGCATCATCTCCGGGTTGTTTGAGGTACAAGACTTCAAGGCAGGCCAAGCGCTCATCCGTCCGGGAGTCGATCAGCCGGATAGTCTATATATCCTCGCGCATGGCGAGATACAGGTGAGAATCCAAAGCAGCGAGGGAGACGCGGCAATCCACGTGCTAAGACCGGGCGATCTGGCCGGCATTATTACATTTGCGGGCGGCACCTCCGAACATATCAGCGCGACACTTACAGCAGTCGGCGACACCAAGGTGCTGAGCATGCCGAAAGCCAAATTCGAGACACTGATCAACACCCATCCGATGATCGTGTACAAGGTCATGCGCGGCGTGGTGCGCGATGTGCATGGCATCGTGCGCCGCATGAACGCGCAATCGGTGCAGTTGAGCAATTATATCTATCGCATTCACGGACGCTATTAAACAGCGGGTGGCTTGTAGCGGGTAGCTTGTAGCAAAACCGGTTGGCTACCAGCTACAGGCTACCCGCCACAAGCTACTAATATTTAGAATTAGGAATCGTTCATGCCAGTCAACCTGACACCGCCCGTCGCGGCACAACTGTTGCCCGTTGCGGGCGTTTTTCTGGGTGTCACCGAAGCAAACATCAAGCGCGAAAACCGCAAGGATTTGCTGGTGATGCAGTTGAGTGAAGGCGTGCGGGTCGCCGGCGTGTTCACCCGGAACCGCTTTTGCGCGGCTCCGGTGATCATCGCGCGCGAACACCTCGCGCAACCCGATGGCATCCGCGCGCTGCTGGTCAACACCGGCAATGCCAACGCCGGAACCGGCGAACAGGGCATGCGGGATGCGCGCACCACCTGCGCGGCGCTGGCGGGCCTGCTGGGCTGCAAGGCATCGCAGATTCTGCCGTTCTCCACCGGCGTGATCATGGAACCGCTGCCGGTGAACAGGATTGCCGCAGGTCTGCCCGGCTGCGTGGCGAATATGCGCGCCGACAACTGGCACGATGCGGCGCACGCGATCATGACCACCGACATTGTCGCCAAGGCAGTTTCAAAACAAGTAACCATAGACGGCGTGACCCTCACCGTCACCGGCATCGCCAAAGGCTCCGGCATGATCCACCCGAACATGGCGACCATGCTCGGCTACATCGCCACCGATGCGGCGATTGCGCAACCGCTGTTGCAACGCATGGTCACCGAGGCCGCCAACCGCTCGTTCAACTGCATCACCGTGGACGGCGACACCTCCACCAACGACGCGCTGATGCTGATCGCCACCGGCCAAGCCGCCCTGCCGGAAATCCGCGATGCGGGCGGCGCGAATTTCGCCGCGCTGCAAGCCGCCGTCAGCGAAGTCGCCATTTACCTCGCGCAAGCCATCGTGCGCGACGGCGAAGGCGCGACCAAATTCATCACCGTGCAAGTCGAAGGCGGCAAGGATGAAGCCGAGTGCAAGCAGATCGGTTACGCCATCGCCCGCTCCCCTCTGGTCAAGACCGCCTTCTTTGCCTCCGACCCCAACCTCGGGCGCATCCTCGCCGCAATCGGCTACGCGGGAATCGACGACCTTGATGTCGACGCGCTGAAGCTGTATCTGGACAACGTGCTGGTCGCCGAGAATGGTGGACGTGCGGCCAGCTACCGCGAGGAGGATGGGCAGAGGGTGATGGGGCAGAGTGATATCACCATTCGGGTGGTGTTGGGGCGTGGGGCGGCTGCGGCTACTTTGTGGACATGCGATTTTTCTTACGATTACGTGAAGATTAACGCGAGTTATCGAAGCTAGCGCGTCATTCCGGCGTAGGCCGGAATCCAGCAACTCTCTCTCCCGCAAGGGGGTGGTTGTATTCTCGGCGGTGTTGATTTGTTTTTGTTGGGCACGCTACGCTTTGCCCAACCTACGCGGTCAATGCACCCTTCGACAGGCTGATGAAACAACTAGCCATTCGACTAGGCTGTCAAAAGACGACAGCCAAGTCGCTGGTTATCAGGGCGAACGGCCTTGTTTGAAAGGTCACATTGAACACGCAAACCGCAAACACAAAAATTGTCGAAGTCGCTGCCGCCGTGCTGCAACGCCCCGACGGCTCATTCCTGCTGGCCCAGCGCCCCCCCGACAAAATCTGGGCCGGTTATTGGGAATTCCCTGGCGGCAAGATCGAGCCCGGCGAGACGCCATACCATGCGCTGGTGCGAGAGTTGCGCGAGGAGCTGGGGATCGAAGTGCTGACCGCGTATCCGTGGCTGACGCGAGTATTCACTTACCCGCATGCGACCGTGCGGCTGAATTTCTTTCGTGTGACGGCGTGGAGCGGGGAGTTGCATCCGCACGAGGGGCAGGCGTTTGTCTGGCAGGTGAATCCCCCCCAGCCCCCCTTTGCCAAAGGGGGAAATGGGTGTGTGGTTTTTCCGATGTTGCCCGCCAACGCGTCGGTTCTGCATGCGCTGGAATTGCCTTCTCTGTATGCGATCAGCAATGCAGCCGAATTGGGTATGGAGCCGTTTCTGACAAGGTTGGAGGCAAGGCTGGATGAGGGTTTGAAGCTGGTACAGTTGCGGGAAAAGAACCTCGCGCGCGACGAGTTGCGCGAGTTGGCGCGGCGGATGGTTGCGCTGGTTCACGCGCATGGCGCGAGGGTGTTGCTTAACGGCGATGTCGCGCTGGCGCTGGAGGTGAGAGCGGATGGCGTGCAGTTGACCGCAACACAACTCGCCGAATTGCGCGAGCGGCCGGCGGTGGATTGGTGTGCTGCTTCCTGCCACAACGCGGAGGAATTGCGCCGTGCCGAGGCGCTGGGTTGCGACTTTGCGCTGCTGAGCCCGGTGCTGCCGACGCTATCTCATCCCGGTGCGCCGCATCTGGGCTGGGAGAATTTCGCGGCGATCGCGGCTGGCTCGTCTACTCCGGTTTATGCGCTGGGAGGCCTGACAGCGGCGGACTTGCCGGTCGCGCAACAGCACGGTGCGCACGGAATCTCTTTATTACGTCAGGCTTGGTGAGTGTGCCCGGTAAATTCCTGTTCGCGCTGTTCGACGCGATATTCTTCGCTGGCCCATTTTCCCAGGTCGATCAGCTTGCAGCGTTCGCTGCAAAACGGGCGGGAGCGGTTGCTGGTATCCCACTGATGTTCCTTGCCGCAATGCGGGCAGGTGACAATCGGCGGCGTTTTGCCTGGCATCATGAGAGGAGGCTGCAAAAGGTCAGATCAAACGGCACATCCTGTTCGAACAAGGAGGATTTCGCGGCGTAGTTTGCCGCGATAAATCGGATATTGATGGCGTATTTGTTGGCGCCGACCTCCGGTATGCAAGCCAGGTTGCTGCCCAAGCTGACGCGCAGCATCTGCGCGGTGCGCCCGCCCTGCATTTGCTGGAAAGTTCCCTGGTGTGCGGTGAAGTGGAAAACCTTGCCGCTATCGCGCAACAGGCGCAGCACGATTTTCAAGCCGCCATGCAAGGGCAGGAACGGGGCCAGCCACATATGCAGGCTTTCACGCCGCAAGGCGGCATCCTGCCCTTGCCAGTAGTGATAGGAAGGCAGGTCGAATTCACACGCGCCGCCCGGTATGCAAGTGCGTTGCTTGATGCCCATCAGCCATTCGTTTTCACGCAGATGTTGGCCGATTTTTCCTGTCATGGCGAGCATGTTCGCGGAGGTTTCTTCAATCTCCGCAAGAATGCCTTCCAGCGCGGCTTCTGAAATTTCCGGGTTATTATGCAATGCGGAAAGGGTGCGTTTCTGGCGTTCCAGTTCCTGCAACAGATCGGATTTCAAGTCGGCGCGGCTGATTACTTCGAGAATCTCAAACAGGGTGAGCAGCGCGGCATGATGATCCATCCCGTGATCGCGCACGATGAAGTGATCCGTGTGGGCGAACAAGCTTTCCAACCGCAACAAAGTGCGCACTTTTTCGTTGAGAGGAAACTCATAGTCGATCACGATTGCATCAGCGGATAAATTTTATTGGCAAAAGGAAGTATTGATTTATGGTTATTTGTTTTTTTGATGCTTACCATTAACATGATCGCCGGCGCCACACCCCGAATGCAGCCCTTGATTTTCAAGCTTCAAAAATCCCAATCCGGATTTTATACATTCTATCATCACCTGCCAGATAAATTAAGGGGATAAATTAAGGGCATAAAAAGACCTTAATTCGATGGGCTGCCTTCCGCAGTCAAAGGCTGCTTTGCGCGCCCGTGTACCGTTCATGCAGGATAGACACTTGTTCGGACAAACTATCCATGCCGGTGTCATTGCGTATGACATCATCGGCCAGTTCTAGCCGTTCGGCACGCGGAGTTTGCCGGGCGAGGATGGCGCGCACTTCTTCTCCGGTCATTTTGTTGCGGTCGATAACGCGCGCAATCCGGGTGTTTTCGTCACAATCCACCACCAGCACACGCTGCACCAGTTGCCGGAATGCGGGGCTTTCCGGCAGCAGCGGCACGACGAGGATGATGTAGGGCTTGTCCTGCAATTGACGCAACTGCACCTTGGCCTGTTTGCGTATCAGGGGGTGCAGGATATGTTCCAGCCGTTGTTTGGCGCCGTCATCCGAGAAAATCAGCCCGCGCATTTTGGCGCGATCCAGTGCGCCGTCATTCGTGATGTAGCCACTGCCAAAGGCGGCACGGATCGCTTCGATGGCCCCGCCGCCTGTTTCTGTCAGGCGGCGGGCGATGGCATCCGTGTCGACGATACCCGCGCCGTGTTCCGCGAACAGCGCCGCAACGGTGCTTTTTCCGCTGCCTATCCCGCCGGTGAGTCCGATACAGAGGCTCACGATGCGAGCAATTGCAGATAGCCCTGTGTCAGCGTTTTTCCCCAAAACAAGGCGATCAGACCACCCCCGGCGAGATATGGGCCAAAAGGAATGGGGACGCTGCGGCCATGCCTGGCTGCCACGATCAGGGTGATGCCGACCACCGCGCCGACCATCGAGGACAGCATGATGATCAGCGGTAACATTTGCCAGCCCATCCATGCTCCCAGCGCCGCGAGCAGTTTGAAATCGCCGTAGCCCATGCCTTCCTTGCCGGTGACGAGTTTGAACAGCCAGTAAACTCCCCACAGCGCGAGATAACCGAACATTGCGCCCAGTACCGCGCTATGGAGGCTGGCAAATACGCCGAGTGAATTGAACAGCAAGCCGAGCCAAAGCAGCGGCAGGGTGATGTCATCCGGCAGCAATTGCGTGTCGAAATCGATTGCCGTGAGCGCCAGCAGTGCCCAGATAAGCAGCAATGCGCCAGCCGCCGCCGCCCCGAAACCGAAGCGCCACGCAGCATAGGCGCACAGGATGCCGCTGGCCGCCTCGATGACCGGATAGCGTGGCGAAATTGGAGCGCCGCAACCCTTGCACTTGCCGCGCAACAACAGGTAGCTGATGACAGGAATATTTTCCCATGCGCCGATGGCGTGGTTGCAATGCGGGCAGGCGGAGCGCGGAACAAGGAGATTGTAAGCGGGAGCAGCAGCAGGTTCCTCGCCGCGCAGATCGGCACATTGTTGCCGCCAGCCAATTTCCATCATTTTCGGCAAACGGTGGATCACTACATTGAGAAAACTGCCAACCATCAGTCCAAGAAACAGGCATAGACCGATGAAGGCGGCGGGGACCGCTTGCAGGAGTTCCATGAAACTCATACGGCAGAGGACAGAAGACAGAAGTCAGAGGACCGAGGCGTTGTCGCGGCTGTGCCGCGTTCTTGATATAGCGTGCCGCGTAGCGGCACACAACAATCTGTCCTCTGTCCTCTGTCCTCTGTCATCTGATGTCTGTCCTCTGTCTTCTGTTGCATCAAACCACCTGGCCCATCTTGAAGATAGGCAGGTACATCGCGATCACCATGCCGCCGATGAGCACGCCGAGCACCGCCATGATGATCGGTTCCATCAGGCTGGATAACGCCTCTACGGCGTCATCCACTTCCGCTTCGTAGAAATCGGCAACCTTGCCCAGCATGGAATCCAGCGAACCTGCCTCTTCGCCGATCGCCACCATCTGCAACACCATGCTCGGGAACACTTCTGTGTTCTGCATGGCGACGGTCATATTTGAGCCGGTAGTGACTTCGCGTTGAATAGCCTTGGTGGCATCGAAATAAACGGCATTGCCCGCCGCGCCCGCGACGGAATCAAAGGCTTCCACCAGGGGCACACCGGCCGCAAACATGGTGGCGAGAGTGCGGGCCCAGCGCGCGATGCTGGCCTTGCGGATCAGTTCTCCGAAAAGAGGCAGTTTCAGCATCAGCCGATCCATGACACCTTGCATTTTTTTGCTGCGTTTCCAGAAATAGAAAAAAGTGTAAAAAGTGCCGCCGATTCCGCCAAAAATCAGCCACCAGTAAGTTACGAAAATTTTCGAGATCGCCATGACGACCAATGTGGGCGCAGGCAAATCCGCGCCGAAGCTGGAGAACAGTTCCTCGAACGCGGGGATAACGAAAATCATGATCACGGCGGTGATGATGAATGCCACCACGATAATGGAAACCGGATAGAACAACGCCGATTTGATCTTGCTCTTGATGGCCTGGATTTTTTCCTTGTAAGTGGCCAGGCGATCCAGCAGGCTGTCCAGAATACCCGCCGACTCGCCGGCGCCGATCAGGTTGCAAAATAATTCGTCGAAATACAGCGGGTATTTTTTGAAGGCTTGCATCAGGCTGCTGCCGGTTTCCACATCGGTCTTGATGTCGAGCAACAGCCGCGCGACAGAAGGATTGCTGTGCCCTTTGCCCACGATGTCGAAGCATTGCAGCAGCGGCACGCCGGATTTCATCATGGTGGCCAACTGGCGGGTGAACAGTGTGATGTCTTTTTCGGTGACGGGCTGCGTGCTGCGGCGAGCGCGTTTTACTTTAATATCGACGATACCCTGGCGGCGAAGGTTGGCGGATACGCCAGCTTCGCCGGGGCTGCGCATCTCTCCCTTGACACGCTTGCCTGTCTTGTCTTTGCCTTCCCAGGCATAGATGTTCTCTTTTACTTTTTGAGTTTTTGGTGCGACAGCCATAGCGTTTTCCTCTAATCACCGTCCAACGTTAACGGGCATGATGCCGAGCTTTAGGTCTCTTGTAAAGCAGTAGTAGAGAGTGGTGAGCAGGAAGCGGGGAGTGGGGAAACCTGCACTTCCCACTTTCTACTCCCTACTCCCTACTTGCCACCTCTTACTTCCTACTGTTTTTTCGTCTGCGGCGGAAAAATACGCGCCACCTTTACGATGCGATCCTGTGTCTGGATGATCTCTATCGGATAACCCGCGATTTTCAGGCTGACACCCGCTTCCGGCATATCTTCCAGATGATCCAGAATCAGCCCATTGAGCGTTTTCGCGCCGTCCGGCGGCAGGCGCAACCCCAGTTTCCGGTTCAGTTCGCGCAGGCTGCTGCTGCCTTCCAGCAGGATGCTGCCGTCGTTCTGGCGCAGGAATTTGCCGCTCTGCGATGGCGATTGGGTGGTGAATTCACCGACGATTTCCTCCAGTATGTTTTCCAGTGTCACCAGGCCGAGCAATTCGCCATATTCATCAACCACCAGCCCCAGCCGCGTGTGGCGCTCCTGAAACTGCTGCAATTGTTTGAGCAATGAAGTGTCCGAAGGGATGAAGTAAGGCTCAAGCAGAATCTCGCGCAGTTGAGCCACATCCAGCGCAGTTTCCTGCAACAGGGCCGGTACGCGTTTGACATGCAGGGTGCCGATGATGTTGCCGGGTGTGCCGTCATAAACCGGCAGCAGCGTGTGGTGGCAGGTGATGATTTGCTGGCGCAATTCGTCTGCGCCTGCGTTGATGTCCAGCGCCTCGATATGGTTGCGCGGAACCATCACGTCGTTCACGGTGATGCGCTCAAGGTCGACCAGGTTCAGCAACATCTTCTGGTGTTTGCGCGGCAAGAAGTGCTCCGCATCCAATACCAGGCCGCGCAATTCTTCCAGCGTCATTTTTGGTTTGCTCTGGTCGGTCTCTATCCTGATGCGCAACAGCCACAGGAAGCCTTTTACCATGGCGGTCGCAACCGAAACGACCGGATGGAACAGGGTGATGAGCGGCGCGAGCAGATAGCTGGAGGGCAAGGCGATGCGTTCCGGGTGGCTGGCCGCGATGATCTTCGGCATGACCTCGCTGAACACCAGCAGCACGAAGGTGATGCCCAGCGTTCCCAGCAGCAAGACCAATTCACTGGCGCCGAACAGCCGCATGATAACTATATTGGTCACGGCTGCGGCTGCCACGTTCAATAAAGTATTGCCGAACAGGATCGAACCGAGCAGCTTGTCTACTTTTGCGAGTAATCGGGAGGTGAGCTTGGCGCTTTTACTACCTTTGCGCACCAGCATGTTTAACCGGTAGCGATTGATCGCCATCATTGAGGTTTCGGCGGCAGAAAACCATGCGCCAAAAATTATCAGCAACAACAACACGCCAAGCAGCGCGCCTAAAGAGATATCGTCCAAGGTGGGGTTTCAGTGATATTTAACGGTGAGAATAGTGTGCCAGAGGTGTGAGGGTGTCAAGCGGCGCAAGGATTAAGAATTGCCTTTCTCGTTTGCCTCCTCTCCCGCTGGCGGGAGAGGATTGAGGTGAGGGTGAAGTGTGCTGTAACGCATCAGCAGCGCACCGGCGACCACCATCGGCAAGCTCAGCCATTGTCCCATGCTCATGCCGAAGGATAGCAGGCCGAGAAAATCGTCCGGTTCGCGGCCAAACTCGGCAAGAAAGCGGAAGCTGCCGTAGCCGATCAGGAACAAGCCGGATACTGCGCCGACGGGGCGCGGTTTGCGCGCATACAGCCAGAGCAACACAAACAGCAACACGCCTTCCAGCGCGAACTCGTAAAGCTGCGAGGGGTGGCGCGGCAGGCTGTCCGCGTTGGGGAAAATCATCGCCCAGGGTACGTCAGCAGGTCTTCCCCACAATTCGCCGTTGATGAAATTACCGAGCCGCCCGAATGCCAGGCCGGGCGGCACCAGCGGTGCGATGAAATCGGTCACTAGCAGCCAGCGCAAATCCCGCTTATGGGCAAGCCACGCCATCGCCGCCAGCACGCCGAGGAAGCCGCCGTGGAACGACATCCCGCCTTGCCATACCGCAAAAATTTCCAGCGGGTGGCCGAGGTAATAGGACGCCTTGTAAAAAAACACATAGCCCAGCCGCCCGCCGAGGATTACGCCGAGCACGCCGTAAAACAGCAAATCATCGAGCAACTTGATGTTGATCCGCGGATGATTCAGCGTGGCGATACGCCTGCGTCCCAGCCACAGGAAGGCCATGAATCCGGCGAGGTACATCAGCCCGTACCAGTGGATGGCAAGCTGCCCGACTTGTAGGGCGATGGGGTTGAATTGTGGATGAACGATCATAGGTGAATCGGTTAAAATTACAAAAGTGTGCAGTTAGAAAAGGCTTTTTTCCGCAGATTACACAGATTAACGCAGATTAGATCATTAAGTTGAAGCGATTACTTTAGCAGGATGAGCCGGTACAAGGTCGGGCTATGCCCGACATGGTGGGCATAGCCCACCCTACTGTTACTGCGGAAGCCATCGCCTTTTTTAGAATTATACGTGCGCTTTAACTTTCAAAAAGAGAGACATTATGCCCGCTTACCGTTCCCGCACTTCAACGCATGGCCGCAACATGGCAGGTGCGCGCTCCCTGTGGCGCGCCACCGGCATGACCGATGGCGACTTCGGCAAGCCGATCATCGCTATCGCCAACTCGTTCACCCAGTTCGTGCCCGGCCACGTGCATCTCAAGGACATGGGGCAGATGGTGGCGCGCGAGATCGAGAAGGCGGGCGGCATCGCCAAGGAGTTCAACACCATCGCGGTGGACGACGGCATCGCGATGGGCCATGCCGGGATGCTGTATTCGCTGCCCAGCCGCGAACTGATCGCCGACAGCGTCGAATACATGGTCAACGCGCATTGCGCCGACGCGCTGGTGTGCATTTCCAATTGCGACAAGATCACGCCGGGGATGCTGATGGCGGCGATGCGCCTGAATATCCCGGCAGTGTTCGTCTCCGGCGGACCGATGGAGGCGGGCAAGGCCAACTGGCAGGGCAAGGTGAAGGGGCTCGATCTGGTGGATGCGATGGTCGCGGCGGCAGACAGCCATTGCAGCGATGAAGAAGTGGATGCCATCGAGCGCTCCGCCTGCCCGACCTGCGGCTCCTGCTCCGGCATGTTCACCGCCAATTCGATGAACTGTCTGGCCGAGGCGCTGGGGCTGGCGCTGCCCGGCAACGGCTCGCTGGTGGCGACGCACGCCGAGCGCAAGCAGTTGTTCCTGCGCGCCGGACGCCTGATCGTCGAATTGTGCAGGCGCTGTTACGAGCAGGACGACGCTGGAGTGCTGCCGCGCTCCATCGCCACGTTCGAGGCGTTCGAGAACGCCATGACGCTGGACATTTCGATGGGCGGCTCGACCAATACCGTGCTGCATTTGCTGGCGATTGCGCAGGAAGCGGAAGTGAATTTCACGATGCGCGACATGGATCGTTTGTCGCGCCATGTGCCGACCCTGTGCAAGGTCGCGCCTTCCTCCGAATACCACATGGAGGACGTGCATCGCGCCGGCGGCATACCGGCAATCCTCGGCGAACTGGAACGCGCCGGGCTGCTGCATGCCGATGCCGGGACGGTACACAGCCAGACCTTGCGCGATGGCCTGAAACAATGGGACATCGCGCAGACCAGCGATGAAGCAGTGAAGAAATTTTTTCGTGCGGCACCCGGTGGCATCGTCACCACCCTCGCCTTCTCGCAATCCATGTTTTACCCGGAACTGGATACCGACCGCGGCGACGGCTGCATCCGCGACAGGCAACATGCCTATTCGCAGGACGGCGGGCTGGCGGTATTGCATGGCAATATCGCCGTGGACGGCTGCATCGTAAAAACCGCCGGAGTGGACGACAGCATCCTGAAATTCACCGGGCGGGCGCGCGTGTTCGAAAGCCAGGATGATGCGGTGGAGGCGATTCTCGACGATAAAATCGTGGCGGGCGATGTGGTGGTGATCCGCTATGAAGGGCCGAAGGGCGGGCCGGGGATGCAGGAGATGTTGTACCCGACTTCATACCTGAAATCCAAGGGGCTGGGCAAGGTATGCGCGCTGCTCACCGACGGGCGTTTTTCCGGCGGCACCTCCGGCCTGAGCATCGGCCATGTCTCGCCGGAAGCCGCGCAGGGCGGCGCAATCGGCCTGATCGAGGAAGGTGATACCATCGTCATCGACATCCCGCAACGCAGCATTGCACTGGCAATTTCCGATACAGAATTGGCGCGCCGCCGCGCCGCGATGGAGGCGAGAGGCGGCAAGGCCTGGCAGCCAGCCAGCCGCGAACGCCACGTGTCCGCCGCACTCAGGGCCTACGCCGCGATGACCACTTCGGCAGACAAGGGTGCGGTACGCGATGTGACACAGGTAGAAAAAAAATGATGGCGGCGGGCACTGCTACCGGGTCGCATCTCCACTTGCGTGGAGCCACTGCTCCACCGTCCGCAGGCCAACGCCTTATGACCACTTCGGCAGACAAGGGTGCGGTGCGCGATGTGACACAGGTAGAAAAAAATGATGGCGGCGGGCACTGCTACCGGGTCGCATCTCCACTTGCGTGGAGCCACTGCTCCACCGTCCGCAGGCCAACGCCTTATGACCACTTCGGCAGACAAGGGTGCGGTACGCGATGTGACACAAATTGAAAGGAAGCCGGCATGACTACAGCGCAGCAATTGAATACCCAATTCGGCATCGACGGTCAACTCGGTTTCCGCGAGGATGCCAGCGGGTTGGTCATTGCGGAAATCAGCAACCAGCAGGCGACCGCATCGCTGTGCTTGCAAGGCGCTCACCTGATGGCCTGGCAACCACGGAGCCAGCCCGTACCGGTGGTGTGGCTGTCGCGTGATGCCAAACTGGCGGCGGGCAAACCGATACGCGGCGGCGTGCCGGTATGCTGGCCGTGGTTCGGCGCACATGCTTCCGAGCCAGGCTTTGCGAGCTTTCGCCCTGCGGCGAAATGCCTGCTTACCCCGCTTCCCGCACACGGTTTTGCGCGCACCGCGCCTTGGCGGGTGGTTGAATCCGGTACTGAACCGAATGGCGCGACGCGCTTGACGCTTCGATTGGAGGGAAACGAGAAAACACGGGCGCAGTGGCCGCATGATTCGCGGCTCGAACTGGCGGTGATTGCCGGCGAGACGTTGCGCATGGAACTGTCCACCGAAAATACCGGGAAATCCGATTTTGTCATCAGCGAAGCCTTGCATACTTATTTCAAAATCAGCGACATCGGCGCGGTGCGTGTGACCGGTCTGGCGGGCTGCGATTACTGGGACAAGGTTGGCGGTTCCGCGTTGAACAGGCAAAACGGCGCGATTAGCTTCGCAAGTGAGACCGATCGTGTATACATTAACTCCGCCGCAGAATGTGCGATTGAGGACGGCAGGCTGAAACGGCGCATTCGTGTCGCCAAGTCCGGCAGCCTCTCTACCGTAGTGTGGACACCCTGGACTGCAAAAGCAGAAAAAATGGGCGACCTGGGACAGCCGGATGGCTGGCGTGAAATGCTGTGCGTGGAATCGGCCAATGCAATCGACAATACGGTGCGTGTCGCCGCGGGAACCAGGCACAAACTCATGGTCGAATATTTTGCGGGATCGTTGTAGCTTTTTACTTTTACTGTGCCACAAAGCGCTGAAGGGCGCATTGCGGCGTTAAAACCGGACTCAAAATGCTTATTTACTCCATGTAAACTCCGCTTTTTAGCCCGATTTTGCCTTGCACTGCATCCCTTGATCGCTTTGTGACACAGTAGAACTAACCATACCAAATCGCAAGATTCCGGTTAAATTTATCCTGTCTTTGAGATAAGCTGTCAACGAGGGGGATCGGGATTGCGTTATTGTCTTACCGTCTAAAAGTTGGTTGGCAAAACAGGCGGAATTGTTTAGAATCGGAGGCGAAGGAAAAACCTTCGCGTTATTTCAGAATTTTTTAATCATAAAACGGAGAGAACATGAAATCTATTATCGTAAGCATGGTTGCAGCAGCAGGTTTGATGGTTGCAGGTAGCGCGCTGGCAGCCGATATGCCGGATCTTGCCAAGAAGAGCAATTGCACCGCCTGCCATGCGATTGACAAGAAGGTGGTTGGCCCGTCCTGGAAGGACATATCCAAAAAGTATAAGGGCGATGCAAGCGCGAAGGCTAAACTGGCTACCAAGATAGTCAAGGGTGGCAGCGGTGTGTGGGGTGCGATGCCGATGCCGGCTAACCCGAAAATCGACGAAGCTGGCGCTATGATATTGGTGGATTTCATTTATTCCTTGCCGGATTAAGTTCGTGCCGAGTTAACCGGTTCAAGTACCGGGAGCAATCCTCGAAAAGCCGGCGCAAGCCGGCTTTTTGTTGCGTATTAAAATTGACAGGCTACCCGCCTGCTCCGCATAATCCGTAAGATTTTTCAGGGGATCAACCATGCCATTTCATTCTGTTCGACCGCTATTATTTGCCGTTTTGGCGTTATCGCTGGCGGCATGCGGCAAGTCATCTTCCGACCGTGCTGCAGCTTCCGGCGACTTGGTGGTGCGTATCGGGGCCGCCGCGCCGTTGACCGGCAACCAGGCGCATATCGGCAAGGACAACGAAAGCGGCACGCGCATGGCGATAGACGACGCCAATGCCAAGGGCATCGTGATCGGCGGGCGCAAGGTGCATTTCGAACTGATCAGCGAAGACGACCAGGCCGACCCCAAGACCGCCACCATCGTCGCGCAGAAACTGGTGGACAACAAGGTGAGCGGAATCATCGGCCACCTCAATTCCGGCACGACCATCCCGGCTTCAAAAATTTACAGCGACAACGGCATCGTGCAGATTTCCCCTTCGGCCACCGCGGTGAATTACACCGCACAGGGCTTCAAAACGGCGTTCCGCGTGATGGCAAACGATGCGCAGCAAGGCCGTGTGCTGGGCGAATATGCGGCGAAAAACCTCGGCGCGAAAAAGATTGCGGTCATAGATGACCGCACGGCCTACGGCCAGGGGTTGGCGGATGAATTCATCAAGGCGGCGCAGGCGAACGGCGCGCAAATCGTGGCACACGAATATACCAGCGACAAGGCGGTGGACTTCACTGCGGTGCTGACTGCCGTGAAAGGCAAACAACCGGATTTGTTGTTCTACGGCGGGATGGATCCCCAGGCCGGGCCGATGGCAAAGCAGATCAAGGCGCTCGTGCTGAACCTGAAATTCATGATGGGCGATGGCGGTTATACGCCGGAATTCATCAAGCTGGCGAGCGATGCCGCAGAAGGGGCTTACGCCTCGCTGCCGGGCGTGCCACTTGCCAAGATGCCGGGCGGGAAGGAATTTGAAACGCGCTTCGTCGCCAAATATCAGCCGATCCAGTTGTATGCACCCTATTGTTACGACGCGGTGAACGTGATGATCGCGGCGATGCAAAAGGCCGATTCGGTGGAACCCGCAAAATACCTGCCCGCACTTGCCAATATCTCATACGATGGCGTCACGGCAAAGATCCGGTTTGATGAAAAAGGCGATTTGAAGGGCGGTGCCATTACCCTGTATCAAGTGCAGAAAGGCAAGTGGCAGCCGCTGGAAACGCTGGGGGCCAGTGCCGCCGTGGCACATTGATATAGTGCGTAGGTTGGGCAAAGCCTGTCCTGAGCCTGCCGAAGGGCGTAGCGTACACAACAAAACCTCAACTGCCAATTATGTCGCCATGTTGGGCACAGCCTCCGGCTTTTGCCCAACCTACGAGAAAACCGCTTCCAATTTTTGGTTCTGGTTTGTCCGGCTTAGGTTTACCAACCATGGAAATTTTCCTTCAGCAAATCATCAACGGCCTGGTGCAGGGCAGCGTTTACGCGCTGGTCGCGCTCGGCTACACCATGGTGTACGGCATTCTCGGCCTGATCAACTTCGCGCATGGCGAAGTGGTGATGGTCGGCGCGATGCTGGCGCTTTCCGCGCTGACCGCGATGCTGGGCTGGGGTGCGCCGCCGTTGCTGGCTTTGCCGATCAGTCTGATATTGGCGATGCTGGGCTGTATGGTGCTGGGCTACGGCATCGAGCGCATCGCCTACCGCCCGTTGCGCCATGCGCCGCGCCTCGCGCCGCTGATCACGGCGATCGGCGTATCCATCGTGCTGCAGAATCTCGCGATGATGATCTGGGGGCGCCAATATCACGCCTTCCCGCAACTGGTTGCCAACCAACCGCACCTCATCGGCGGCGCGATCATCAACGATATCCAGATCATCATTTTCATCCTGGCTCTGGCGATCATGGCGGGCTTGATTGTGGTGGTGCACCGCACCCGTCTCGGGCGTGCGATGCGCGCCGTAGCCGAAAACCAGCATGCCGCGCAATTGATGGGCGTGGACATCAACCGCGTGATCTCGATCACCTTCATGCTCGGCTCGGCGCTCGCTGCAATAGCCGGAGTCATGGTCAGCGCCAACTACGGCCTAGCGCACTACTACATGGGCTTCCTGCTCGGCCTGAAAGCCTTTACCGCCGCGGTGCTGGGTGGCATCGGCAACCTGCGCGGCGCGATGCTGGGCGGGCTGCTGCTCGGCCTGATCGAGAGCCTGGGCGCGGGCTATATCGGCGATATGACGGGCGGGTTTCTGGGCAGCCATTACCAGGATGTGTTCGCCTTTTTCGTGCTGATTGCCGTGCTGGTGTTCAGGCCGTCTGGATTATTGGGAGAGCGTATTGCCGAACGCGCTTGAACTGCAATGTTGGGTTACGCGATGAAACTGCTAACCCAACCTACGAGATTCGCGTTCTGGCTCTTGCTGGGCGCATTGCTGCTGTTGCCGTTCGTCACCGACGCGTTGCTCGGGCGCGGCTGGGTGCGCATCGCGGATTTCGCGATGCTTTACATCATGCTGGCGCTCGGCCTGAACATCGTGGTCGGCCTGGCGGGTCTGCTGGATCTGGGTTATATCGCCTTTTTCGCAGTGGGTGCGTATTGCTACGCATTGACCGGTTCGCCGCATCTGGCACTGGCGTTCCCGTCGCTGTTTCCCGGTGGCGTGCATCTGCCGTTCTGGATCGTGCTGCCGCTGGCAGCCTTGGTGGCGGGCGGTTTCGGCGTATTGCTCGGCGCGCCCACGTTGCGGTTGCGCGGCGATTATCTCGCCATCGTCACGCTCGGCTTCGGCGAGATTATCCGCATCTTCCTGAACAACCTGAACGCCCCGTTCAACCTGACCAACGGGCCGCAGGGCATCAGCCGGATTGATCCGATCAAGGTGGCGGACGTATCGCTGAACGCTTCGCAGGAAATCTTCGGCATCACGCTGCCCTCGGTGCATCTGTATTTCTACTTATTCCTGGCCTTCACCGCGCTGGTGATATTCGTTTCGCAGCGGCTGGAAAAATCGCGCATCGGCCGTGCGTGGATGGCGATCCGCGAGGACGAGATCGCCGCCTCCGCGATGGGCATCAACACGCGCAACCTCAAGCTGCTGGCGTTTGCGATGGGCGCGATGTTCGGCGGCGTATCCGGCACGCTGTTCGCCGGATTTCAGGGCTTCGTCAGCCCGGAAAGTTTCAGCCTGATGGAATCCATCATGGTGTTGTGCATGGTGGTGCTGGGCGGCATGGGCAATATCGCCGGGGTGATTCTCGGCGGCGTGCTGCTGGCCTTGTTGCCGGAAGTGTTGCGCCACAGCGTAGTACCGTTGCAGCAGGCGCTGTTCGGCAAAACGATAGTCGATCCGGAGAGCTTGCGCATGTTGCTGTTCGGCGGCGCGCTGATCGCGATGATGCTGTATCGCCCGGCAGGCCTGTGGCCGTCGCGCGTGCGGCGGCGCGAGCTGGATACGGATGAGGCGGCGGAGACAGTATGAACAACGCCACCCCCTTGCTGCAGCTCTCCTCCATCGGCAAACAGTTCGGCGGATTGGGCGCACTGTCCGATGTGTCGCTGCACATCCGGCGCGGCGAAATCTACGGCCTGATAGGCCCGAACGGCGCGGGCAAAACCACGCTGTTCAACGTCATCACCGGGCTGTATCAGGCGAATGCGGGCGAATTCCAGTTCGATGGCAATAGCTATCGAGCCTGCAAGCCGCACGTATTGGCGCAAGCCGGCATTGCTCGCACCTTCCAGAACATTCGCCTGTTCGCCAATCTGACCGCGCTGGAAAACGTGATGATCGGCCGCCACCTGCGCGGTCGTGCCGGTGTGTTCGGCGCGTTGCTGCACAACCTGGCCACGCGCAACGAGGAGCGTGCCATCGCCAGACGCGCCCATGAGCTGCTGCATTATGTGGGAATCGATAAACCCGGCCAGACGCTGGCCAAGCATCTTTCCTACGGAGAACAGAGGCGTTTGGAAATCGCCCGCGCGCTGGCAACCGATCCGCTGCTGCTGGCGCTCGACGAGCCGGCTGCAGGCATGAATGCCACCGAAACCGAAAGCCTCAAAACACTGCTGCAGACCATCCGCGCCAGCGGCATCACCGTGCTGCTGATCGAGCACGATGTCAAACTCATTATGGGGCTGTGCGACCGCGTCGCGGTGCTCGATTACGGCAGGAAGATTGCCGAAGGCATACCGGAAGAAGTACGCAACGATCCCGCCGTGATTGCCGCTTATCTCGGGGGTGGAGATGACTAAATTCGTAGGTTGGGCAAAGCGTAGCGTGCCCAACACATTGCCGCGTTGGGCACAGCCTTCGGCCTTAGCACAACCTGCAAAACCGGGTGAGAGGGTCGCTGGCGATGCATGAAATTAATCTGACACCCCTTCTCGAAGTCCGCGACCTGCAAGTTGCCTACGGCGCCATCCATGCGGTAAAAGGTATTGACCTGCATATCGGATCGGGCGAGCTGGTCGCGTTGATCGGCAGCAACGGCGCGGGCAAGACCACCACGCTTAAAACACTGGCCGGCTTGCTTCATCCCGCCAGCGGGCAAATTCAGTACGGCGGCGAAAACCTGAACAATATTGCAGCCCACCGGCGCGTGGCGATGGGCATCGCATTGGTTCCGGAAGGACGCGGCGTATTTGCGCGGCTCACTGTCGCGGAAAACCTGTTGATGGGCGCATACAGCCGCAACGACCGGCACGAAATAACTACCGATCTCGAACGCATGTGCGCCCTATTCCCGCGCCTTGCCGAGCGCCGTGGCCAGCTTGCCGGAACGCTCTCCGGCGGCGAACAGCAGATGGTCGCGATGGCGCGCGCGCTGATGAGCAGCCCGCGATTGCTGATGCTGGACGAGCCCAGCATGGGGCTGGCGCCGCTGATGGTGCAGAAAATATTCGAGACCATCCGCGACATCGCGGCACTCGGCATGAGCATCCTGCTGGTCGAGCAAAATGCCAGGCTCGCCTTGCAAGCCGCCAGCCGTGGCTACGTGATGGAAAGCGGCGCAATCACCCTGTCCGGCGCGTCGGGCGAACTGCTTGGCAGCGATGCCGTTCAACGCGCGTACTTGGGCGGATAAATCCCGCCAGCGCATAAGCGGATATAATTCGGCCTTACAAACCTCCGCATACCGGGAGTAATTCAACTTTTTGACAATAGTCGTGCTGCAACCACTAAAGGAAACATGCAATGACAAAAACTGCCTTGATAAAAAAAGCCCTGGCCGCTCTTGTGATCGCCGTTTTGCTTATTTTAGGAGCCATGTTCTTTGTGCGCGGCTCGCTGGATGGTTTAGTCAAAGGCGCCATTGAGCACTATGGCAGTGCCATGGCAGGAGCCAGCATCAAGGTTGGCAAAGTGGAGATTCGCACCACCGATGGACAAACTGTCATCAGCAATCTGGAGATCGGCAATCCGGCCGGATTCAAGACATCGCATGCGCTCAAAGTAGCCAAGATCGACGTGGTAGTGGATATGAGCACGCTGACCAGGGATATCATCGTGATACGCAAGATCGTCATCGCCGCTCCCGGCGTGATCTATGAAAAAGGCGAAACAATGACTAATTTCGATGCCATCCAGAAAAACATCGCCAGTTATCTTGGCCCTTCAAAGCCGGATGAAAAGAACGTCGGCGGCAAGAAGTTTATCGTCGAGCATCTGCTTATCCGTGATGCGAAAGCCGAAGCCAGCGCACCTATCCTTGCCGGCAAGACCGTTGCCGTGCCTTTGCCGGATATTGGCCTCAATGACATCGGCAAAGCGAAGGGTGGAGTCACGCCGGGAGAACTTGGACAGATTATCGCCAACGCGCTCAAACAGAAACTTACCGCCGGTTTCAGCTTCGACAGCTTGTCAGCGGCTACCAGTAAGGTTGGTAGTGCAATCAAGGGGCTATTCAAATAGTCCTACTGTGTCACAATGCGCCCTTCAGAGCTTTGTGACACAGTAGGATAATCTTACTGTGTCACAAAGCGATCAAGGGATGCAGTGCAAGGCAAAATCGGGCGAAAAAGCGGAGTTTACATGTAGTAAATGAGCATTTTGAGCCTGATTTTAACGCCGCAATGCGCCCTTCAGCGCTTTGTGACACA
>JACREB010000202.1 GCA_016218475.1 Nitrosomonadales bacterium
ACAACGACCAAGTGGCTGGCGAAGAAACTGGGGTTGCTGGTGGAAGAGTAGCCGCCATGCTTCTCGGCTACGCGCCGCCGTAGCAAGGGTGGCGCGTAACAGTGTTACGTTATGTTCCAGCGCAGTTTTGTTTGTCACTTTGTAACTGCTCAGGTAGCCCAAAATAGCCTTGCTATTCCGGGCTTAAGAAATGGCGGCTGATGCCGATAAGAGAGTGCATGGAAGCTCTGCCCGATCTTGACCGCCTCAGCACATGAAACTCGCGGCTTGAGAAATACGTGTGTGAACTTATGAAACGGAGTACTGAGGTGGAAGCGGACGGAGAATTGTCGGTTGCGGGTTTGCGAGCGCCCCCGGATAATCCTTGCTGAAATGAAGGCCACGGCTTTCGTGGCGCAACAGGGCGCTTTGCACGATCAGTTCGGCGTTCATCACAAGGTTGCGCAGTTCCAGCAGATCCGAACTGACATGGAAATTGGTGTAATACTCATTGATTTCATCCTGCAGCAACTGGATGCGGTGCCGTGCGCGCTGCAACCGTTTGTTGGTGCGTACGATACCGACGTAGTCCCACATGAAGTGGCGTAATTCCGCCCAGTTATGCGAGATGACGATTTGCTCGTCTGCGTCCGTCACGCGGCTTTCGTCCCAGGCAGGCAGGGGCGGCGAAACCTGTTGCGGTTTGTCCAGAATATCGCGGACTGCGGCATCCGCGAATACCAGGCATTCCAGCAGGGAATTGCTGGCCAGCCGGTTTGCCCCGTGCAATCCGCTACAGGCGGTTTCACCTACCGCATACAGGTTCTCGATATCGGTGCGCGCGCGCAAATCTGCAATTACACCGCCGCAGGTGTAGTGCGCTGCGGGAACCACAGGGATCGGCTCTTTGCTGATGTTGATACCCAGTGACAGGCAGTACGCATAAATGGTCGGGAAGTGCTCCTGCAGGAACTCGACCGATTGATGCGAAATGTCCAGATATACGCAATCCAGCCCGTGTTTCTTCATCTCGAAGTCTATCGCCCTTGCTACCACGTCGCGCGGGGCCAGCTCGGCCCGCGCGTCATGCCAAGGCATGAAACGCGTGCCATCCGGCAGTTTAAGTATGCCGCCTTCGCCGCGCACCGCCTCGCTGATCAGGAAAGATTTCGCATGAGGGTGGTACAGGCAGGTCGGGTGGAACTGGATGAACTCCATGTTGGCCACGCGGCATCCGGCGCGCCATGCCATTGCGATGCCGTCGCCGGTCGCGGTGTCGGGGTTGGTGGTGTAAAGATAGACCTTGCCGGTGCCGCCGGTCGCAAGGATAGTATTCCGGGCAGAGATGGTGATGACTTCGTCGCCCAGACTGTTCAAGGCGTATGCGCCATAGCAGCGCTTATCCGGCAGGCCAAGCTTCCTTCCCGTGATAAGATCGATCGACAAATGATTTTCCAGCACCGTGATGTTCGGGTGTTTCAGCACGTGTGCGGCGAGCGTTTCCTGCACGGCATGGCCTGTTGCGTCCGCCGCATGGATGATGCGCCGATGGCTGTGCCCGCCTTCGCGCGTGAGGTGGTAGCCCATGCTGCTGGAACTGTCCCTGGTGAACGGTACACCCTGATCGATCAGCCAGTCGATGGCGGCTTTGCCGTGCTCGACCACATAGCGCGTAACGGCTTCATCGCACAACCCGGCACCGGCGGTCAGGGTGTCCTGAATGTGCGCATCCAGCGAATCGTCTTCGGCCAGCACGGCGGCAATACCGCCCTGTGCCCGGTTGCTTGCGCCGTCCAGCAGGGATTTTTTGGTGAGCAACCCCACCTTCTGATGGCCGGCCAGTTTGATGGCCAGTGTCAGGCCGGCAAGACCACTGCCGATAATCAGCGTGTCAAATTGCAGCAATTGGGTTCCCGGTGTGTTTGCTCAAGTTCTAACTATAGCAGTTCAGAGGACGGAGGACGGAGGGCGGAGGGCGGAGGGCGGAGCGTTGAGCGGCTTTGCCGCGCCTTTATCGAAAGATTGCCGCGCAGCGGCAACAAAACCTCTGCCCTCTGCCCTCTGTCTTCTGTCCTCTGTCCTCTGATATATACTTGCATCCCGCGAATTGTGCGGAAACCACAATAATAATTGGGGCAGTCAGGGATGTCGGACCGGGAAGTCGATCAGCAACTGGTAGAGCGCGTCCAGCGCGGCGACAAGCACGCTTTCGATTTGCTGGTGTCCAAATACCAGCGCAAGCTCGGGCGGCTTATTTCCCGTTTTGTGCGCGATCCGGCGGAGGCCGAGGATGTCACGCAGGACGCTTTTATCAAGGCGTACCGTGCGCTGCCCGGTTTTCGCGGCGAGAGCGCGTTTTACACCTGGCTGTACCGCATCGGCATCAATACGGCGAAAAATCACTTGTTGGCGAATAAACGGCGCCCCATGTCCAATATGTCGTTTGATGCGGAGGATGCCGAGTCGTTTGAGGATGCCAGCCTGCTGCGTGAAGTTAGTACGCCGGAAAATGAACTCATGAGCAAACAAGTTGTCGATGCAGTGCAAACTTCTTTGCAGCAATTGCCGGAAGATTTGCGTAGCGCGCTGACTTTGCGCGAAATTGAGGGTTTGAGCTATGAGGAAATCGCCAGTGTGATGAATTGCCCGATCGGCACGGTGAGATCGAGAATCTTCAGGGCGCGCGAGGCGGTGGCGGAGAACCTGCGCCCGCTGTTGGAAACCAGTAAAAATAACAGGTGGTAGACATGAAACAGGAAATTTCTGCATTGATGGATGGCGAGTTGTTTGAGGACGAGGCAGAGAATTTGCTTGGCCGGATTAAGCGGGATTCCGACGCTCACGGGGATTGGGAGATTTACCATTTGATCGGCGATGTACTCCGCCAGCCGGAGCACGTCCATTGCGACCTGAGCGCGAAGGTGCGCAAACGTATGCAGGATGAACCCATCGTGCTGGCGCCGCACGGGCGGGCAGTAAAACAGAAAATGCGCACGGTTGCGTTGTCGGCAGCAGCCTCGCTGGCAGCAGTCGGGGTGGTGGCCTGGATGTCGTTGCAGATCGGCCATGAGACAGTGCCGCAAATGGCGATGAAGCAGCCTGTCTTGCGCCCGGCCAGCGCGCAGATTCGCCCCAAGGCCAACGATTACTTAATGGCGCACCATGAATTTTCCCCCAGAATTATTGACATGAGCGGCGGAGCGTCCTATATCCACACTATCGCCTACACTAATAATGAAAAATAACAGAAGATGATGGATAATGCTGAAAGAAGGTGAAAATTGAGCATGCGTGCAGCATTGTATGGCCTGTTACTGGCCGTTACCGCCAATACCTATGCGGGAGAACGGCAAATCAGCCTTGACTGGCTCAAGATCGTTGCCTTTGCCGCCCATCAGACCGATTACAGCGGGGTATTCGTTTATCAGTATGACAATCGCGTCGAGACTTCGCGCATCACCCATGTTATTGAAGCGGATGGCGAATATGAAAGACTGGAAAGCCTGGACGGCCCCAAGCGCGAAATTATTCGGCATCATGGGCAGGTTTGGTGCTACATCAACCGCAAGATGACGCAAGTGGACAGCCAGCAGATGCACAGCCGGTTTCCGGCCTTGTTGCCCGAGCAGATATCCACGCTGAGCGAGAACTATCAGGCGAGGGAAGCGGGAACAGAGCGCGTGGCGGGGTACAACGCGCAGGTTTTTCTGTTCAAGCCCAATGATAATTTACGCTATGTTCACAAGATATGGGCGCATACCGACTCCGGTTTGCTGTTGAAGGTGGCCGTATTGGATACCAATAACCAGGTGGTCGAGCAATATATTTTTACCCAGTTGCAAATTGGCGGAAATATCGACCGTTCCTGGATTGGCGCGAAAAAACCGCCGCAGCGCGATGCCGGATCGCCCACGCCTGTGGAACCGGTCAAGAGCGGTACGCTTACGGACAGCGCATGGGTGGTGGGGGCGTTGCCGCCCGGATTCAAGAAAACCATGGAAATTCAGCGTGCGATGCGCGGCAAACATGCTCCCGTGACACAAATTGTGTTTTCCGATGGGTTGAGCGCGATTTCCATATTCGTCGAACCCGACGATGGGGACGAAGACGATGTGGAGGGATTATCCAGCCGCGGCGCGGTAAATTTGTATCACAAGGTGCTGGATAAGCATTTAATTACCGTGGTTGGCGAAGTTCCGCCGCGCACCGTGATACAGGTACTCGATTCGGTGCGCTACAACGGAAAATGACCATGCGCGCGTGCCGCAAACGTGAGGTTGAGGGTTTTTTTGTCAAATGCGCCCCAATCAAGGTTGAACTTTTCGGGACGATTCCCAGGTGACCAGTTGCCGGATCGGATTGCTTTACTTTTTTGTAACTACTCAGGTACAACCGTCTTTCCCCCCTTGCGGGAGAGGGCTGGGGAGAGGGGGTGCGTAAATTCATCACCACACCCCTCCCTAACCCTCCCGCAAGGGGAGAGGGGACTGGGTTTGTGGATATTTTGAGCATATCGCTTCGACCTGAGTAGTTACAATTTTTTTATGTAAGGAGGGTTTATGCTAAAAAAATTATTTGGTTTTTTTGTGCTTGCAGCGGGAATGGTTCTTTGCGGACCGGCTTGGTCCAAGGAACTGCCGGATTTCACCGAGCTGGTGGAAAAGCATGGCTCTGCGGTAGTCAACATCAGTACCACACAAACCATCCGCAATGCGCAGGGATTCCCCAATTTCCCCGAAGGCGACCCGTATTTTGAGTTTTTCCGCCGTTTTGCCCCGCAAATTCCGCGCGAGAGGGAATCGCAATCGTTGGGCTCGGGTTTCATCATCAGCGCGGATGGTTACATCATGACCAATGCGCATGTGGTGGATAGCGCCGACAAGATCACCGTGCGCCTGACCGACAAGCGCGAGTTTCGCGCCAAGGTCATCGGTGCGGACAAACGTACCGATGTGGCTTTGCTGAAAATCGAAGCGACCGACCTGCCGAAAATCACCGTTGGCGACCCGGACAAGTTGAAAGTGGGCGAGTGGGTGGTCGCCATCGGCTCGCCGTTCGGTTTCGACAGCAGCGTAACGGCGGGTATCGTCAGCGCCAAGGGGCGCTCCCTGCCGCAGGACAATTTCGTGCCGTTCATCCAGACCGATGTGGCGATCAACCCCGGCAATTCCGGCGGGCCGCTGTTCAACATGAACGGCGAGGTGGTCGGCATCAATTCGCAAATCTATACCCGTTCCGGCGGTTCGATGGGTTTGTCCTTTGCCATCCCGATCGATGTGGCTACGCAAGTGACCGACCAATTGCGCAGCAGCGGCAAGGTGACGCGTGGGCGCATCGGCGTGACGATCCAGGAGATGACACGCGAGCTGGCCGAATCGTTCGGTTTGAGCAAACCGAATGGCGCGCTGATCAGCAATGTTGAGAAAAATGGCCCGGCGGACAAGGCGGGCATCGAGGCGAGTGACGTCATTCTCAAGTTTGACGGCAAGCCGGTGAACAGTTCCAGCGACTTGCCGCGCATGGTGGCGGCGACCAAGCCGGGCAGCAAGGTGACGATCGAGCTTTGGCGCAAAGGCGGCTCAAGGCATGTTACCGTGGAAATTGCGGAGATGCCGGAAGACGGCAAGCTGGCGCGCGCCGCAAAGAAGCTGGCCGACGATGTGGGAGAGGCGATTTCACGTTTGGGCATTGCGGTCAGCGAACTGAGCAAGGAGCAGTTGCAGGTGTTGCAAATCAGCGGCGGGCTGCTGGTGGAGGAGGTCAAGGGTTCGTCCGCGCGGGCCGCCGGATTGCAGCAAGGCGATGTGCTGCTGGCAATCGGCAATATATCGATCCGCTCGTTGAGCCAGTTCAACGAAATTCTCAAACAGGTTGGCAAGGGGCGCAATGTCGCGTTGCTGGTGAGGCGCGGCGATGCCGCCTCGTATGTGGCGATCAGGCTCGACGAGAAGTAATCCTTGAAAGCCGCAGGAATAATCACTTGGTAAGGGGATCTGGAATTTTCTAAAATACCGTATAAAAATTTACGCCATACCAGCCAAAATCCACCCCCTCCCCAACCCTCTGGATGAAACAACTAGTATATAAACCCATTAATTACGAAACATAATGCCGAGCCATTTTTGTATCCGCATCCTGCCGGGTGAACTTCCACTCGATGCCACGTTGCTCCGTGTTACGGCGCAACTGCCAGGCATCAACTTCGGCGG
>JACREB010000017.1 GCA_016218475.1 Nitrosomonadales bacterium
GGACGATAAACGGTATAACCCGAAATCGAATGGTCAGAAACGGATTGCGATTCCAAATCGCCGGAATAACAGATCAAGCTGTACTCATTATCAATATTAGCTTGTGGCAAAATTACCTTGAAAACAATCGGACAGTAGTGTGCCGAAATATATATATTTTGGCTTAGAAACAGGTGAATCGCTGTTCCGATACAGCCGATTGATTTATTTCGTACCTTTCGTGTTTTTGCGGGTGATTGCCCCAAGGGCAATATTCCTGCAAGAAACATTTCGTGGGCCAATAGTCTTACTGTGTCACAAAGCGATCAAGGGATGCAGTGTAAGGCAAAATCGGGCGAAAAAGCGGAGTTTACATGTAGTAAATGAGCATTTTGAGCCTGATTTTAACGCCGCAATGCGCCCTTCAGCGCTTTGTGACACAATAAGACTAATATTAGTCCCTGAAGTTCTGGTATTGCAACGGGAAACCGGTGATGGATTTTTTGACAAAGGCGATGGCGGATTGCAAATCGTCGCGGTTCTTGCCGGTGACCCGCACGGTGTCGCCCTGGATGCTGGCCTGCACTTTCATCTTGCTGTCCTTGAGCAGCCTGACGATTTTTTTTGCCAGTTCGATTTCCACACCGACCTTTACTTCGCAGCCGCGCTTGACCTTGTTGCCGCTGACTTTCTCGATCTTCTCGCTGATCTCCAGGCACTTGATGTCCACGCCGCGCTTGGTCAGCTTGGCATTCAGGATATCCTGCACCTGGTTGAGCTGGAATTCGTTGTCGGCCCATACCGTAAGCTTGAGTTCGGTCTGCTCGACGCGCGCATCCGAACCCTTGAAGTCGAAGCGTGTGCCGACTTCCTTGTTGGTCTGCTCGATGGCGTTTTTGACCTCTGTTTTGTCTACTTCTGAAACGATGTCGAATGATGGCATGTTTTTCTCCGTTAAGCCGGGAGCTTGTAGCTTGTGGCGGGTAGCAAAAGCGGATTTCGCTACCAGCTACTGGCCACAAGCTACCCGCTAGTTAACCGAAGCTGCAAACGTAGTTTACTTCATCCTTGGCATGTATCTCAAAGCTGCTGTTCTCCGCCACCTTGAAGTTGGCGCCCGCAGCATAGGTCTTGAAAACAGACTCACCGGCAATCTTCACTTCGCATGTGCCGCCGGTGATCTCCATCAGTTCCGGCGCGCCGACATTGAAAGTGAGCCGACTGCCCGGCATGATCACACCCACGGTCTTGCGCGTGCCATCCGAAAAGAATACGGAGTGCGACACACACTTGCCGTCGAAGAATACATTGGCTTTTTTGCCTACGCTGACGTTATCGAACTTGTCTGACATGACACTGCTTTCCTTTTGGATTGTTTGATTATTTTGGGGGTTCGTTGGCTTTGATGCCTTTTTGGTAATGGGTATAAACATACACCGGGATGCCGAGATCGCCGATCTGTTTTTCGATCAGCGGTTTTACGTCGTTCCAGTCCAGGCCGGTCATGCCGCAAGCCAGGCGCGGCAACGCGATACTTGAAAATTTCTCCTTTTCGATCAGCCCGCGCAAGGCATGCAGCGAATGGTTTACATGACTGAGCGTGGCGTTTCCGGGCTTGCTGCCGTGAGCATATGCGGCTTCGCGGGTAAACAGATTGACGATGTAGCGGCCATCGGCGCTCATCCATGTCCACAAACCGCCTGATTTTGGATGCCTGGTCTGGCAAAAATGGCGGAAGTCCTTGTACATCGCGGGCATGCGCTCGCGCAGTTGCAAGGCCAGACCATGAAGAAAATCATCGTTGGGCGCGACGCTCTGCGCGATGGCTTTCGCGCCGCTTAACAGGATGTCTCCGCTCAGTTCATGGATCACGATGGTCTCCTCGTTCAGCAGGGGACACGGCGCGCCGTGCCCCTACTTGCGTCTGTGCAGGTTGGCCGCGATGCGCATTCTCAGCGCGTTCAGCTTGATGAAGCCCGCCGCATCCTTCTGGTCATAGGCGCCCTTGTCATCTTCGAAGGTGGCGATGGTCGGGTCGAACAGCGAATCGGTTTTCGAATCGCGCCCGACCACGATCACGTTGCCCTTGTACAGCTTGACGCGCACCCAGCCGTTCACGCAGCTCTGGGTGTGGTCAATCAGCACTTGCAATGCCTTGCGTTCCGGCGACCACCAGTAGCCGTTGTAAATCATGCTGGCGTAGCGCGGCATCAGGTCATCCTTGAGGTGCGCGACTTCGCGATCCAGCGTGATCGACTCGATGACGCGGTGCGCCTTGAGCATGATCGTGCCACCTGGAGTTTCGTAGCAGCCGCGAGACTTCATGCCGACATAGCGGTTTTCCACCAGGTCGAGGCGTCCGATGCCGTGCTTGCCGCCCAGTTCGTTGAGTTTGGCGAGCGTTTGTGCCGGTGTCATTTTTGCACCATTCAATGCAATGATGTCGCCTTGGGAAAATTCGATGTCCAGATACTCTGCTTTATCCGGTGCTGCCTCCGGCGAAACCGTCCAGCGCCACATGCTTTCTTCGGCCTCGGCGGCCGGGTCTTCCAGATGGCGGCCTTCAAAAGAAATATGCAGCAGGTTCGCATCCATAGAGTAGGGAGAGCCGCCCTGCTTGTGTTTCATGTCGATCGGAATACCGGCATTCTCGGCATAAGCCATCAGCTTCTCGCGGCTCAACAAATCCCACTCGCGCCACGGCGCGATGACCTTGATGTTCGGGTTCAGCGCGTAGGCGCCCAGTTCGAAACGCACCTGGTCGTTGCCCTTACCGGTCGCGCCGTGCGCGATGGCTTGCGCGCCGATCTTGGCGGCGATCTCGATCAGGCGTTTGGCGATCAGCGGGCGTGCGATGGATGTGCCGAGCAGATATTCGCCTTCGTAGACGGTGTTGGCGCGGAACATCGGGAACACGAAATCGCGCACGAATTCCTCGCGCATGTCGTCGATGAAAATATTTTCCGGCTTGATGCCCATTTTCAGCGCCTTGGCGCGTGCCGGTTCCAGCTCCTCACCCTGGCCGATGTCGGCGGTGAAGGTGACCACCTCGCATTTATAGGTGTCCTGCAGCCATTTCAGGATGACCGAAGTGTCGAGTCCGCCGGAATAGGCAAGGACGGTTTTTTTGATTTCGCTCATAGTTCGTTTTCTGTAATTTCCGCCAGTTTAAGCAAATAACGCTGCAAGCCAAGCTTGAGCGACTGATTCCCGTGTATCGGCACTGACAGCCTGACTATGCTGCCCTGTTTGCCGTAAATGTGGTGGCTGCCGTTTACCCGCAATAACTCCCAGCCGCGACGCTCAAGCAGGCGCGCCAGTTCCTTGCCGGGAATTGCTTTCATACTGCAATTTCGAGAATGCGGTCATGCGACGAGGCCGGGATGGGCGCAATATCCACCGCAAGACACCCTTCTACCGCCTCATACAAATTGCGCAACAATTCCTCGAAGGTTTCCCCTTGCGTCGCGCAACCGGGAATGGCCGGAACTTCTGCCCAGTAGCCACCTTCCTCCGCTTCATGCACCACGACTTTCAGTTTCATGTAAACCCCCTGTTGTTAGTTGCGGGCGGGCTGTGCCCGCCACGGCGGGTGGAACCCGCCCTACATCCGTCCCAGCAGCAGATATTCCATCAGCGCTTTCTGCACATGCAACCTGTTCTCCGCCTCGTCCCATACCACGCTTTGCGGGTCGTCGATGACCCCGGCGGAAACTTCCTCGCCGCGATGCGCGGGCAGGCAGTGCATGAACAGCGCATCCTTGGCGGCGACGCGCATCATGTCCTCGTCCACCTGCCAGTCGGCGAAATCCTTCATGCGCTCCTCGTTCTCCGCCTCGAAGCCCATGCTGGTCCATACATCGGTAGTTACCAGATCGGCGCCGCGTGCGGCTTCCATCGGGTCGGCGAATTCCTCGTAATGTTCGTGGCCGTACAGTCCGGCGCGCTCCGGCTCGACTTCATAGCCTGGCGGGGTCGAGACGTGTACGTTGAAATCCAGCACCTCGGCGGCTTGCAGCCAGGTATTGCACATATTGTTGGAATCGCCGATCCACGCCACGGTTTTGCCCTGGATGCTGCCGCGATGCTCGATATAGGTGTAGATATCGGCCAGCACCTGGCACGGATGGTATTCGTTGGTCAGGCCGTTGATCACCGGTACGCGCGAATACGCGGCGAAGCGCTCGATGATGGATTGCTCGTAGGTGCGGATCATCACCAGGTCGCTCATGCGCGAAATCACCTGCCCGGCATCCTCCACCGGTTCGCCGCGCCCCAGTTGCGAGTCGCGCGTGTTCAGGTAGATCGCCGAACCGCCCAGTTGCTGCATCCCGGCTTCGAACGACAGGCGCGTGCGCGTGCTGGCCTTCTCGAAAATCATCACCAGTGTGCGGTCGGTCAGCGGCCAGTATTGCTGATAGGCCTTGAACTTCTTCTTGATGATGCGTGTGCGCTCGAACAGGTATTCAAATTCTTCGCGGTTGAAGTCCCTGAACTGGAGGAAATGTTTTACCGGCGCCGGTTGCTTTATTGATATGGGCTGGGCTGACATGGTTCATTACCAATCAGGGTTGCAAAAATTCTTTTATCAGCGGGCACAGGATATCCAGCATTTGCTGTGCTTCATCATTTGACATGACCAGCGGCGGCAACAGCCGGATCACGTTTTCGGCGGTCACGTTGGTCAGCAGCCCTTTGGCAAGTGCCAGCTTTACCAAATCACCGCATGGTTTGTCGAGCTCGATGCCGATTATCAGTCCTTGCCCGCGAATTTCCCTGATACCGTTTACACCCTGCAACGCGCCGGTCAAGCCCTGCCGTATGAAATGTCCAAGGCTTTCGGCATGCGCCAGCAATTTATCCTGTTCGATAATATTCAGCGTGGCAAGGCCCGCAACACACGCCAGCGGATTACCGCCGAACGTCGAACCGTGATTGCCCGGCTGGAAAACTCCAGCCGCCTTGCCCGCAACGAGGCATGCGCCGATCGGCACGCCGGAGCCGAGCCCCTTGGCCAGCGTCATCACGTCCGGCTGGATACCGGTGTGCTGGAAGGCGAACCATTTGCCGGTGCGGCCCATGCCGCACTGCACCTCGTCCAGCATCAGCAGCCAGTTATGTTCGTCGCAAATCTGCCGCAGTTGTTGCAGATAATCTATGTCCAGCGTGCGGATGCCGCCTTCGCCCTGAATCGGTTCGACCAGCACCGCGACCACGTTGCTGTTGTGCCGGGCAACATGGCGGATCGCCTCAAGATCGTTGTAAGGCACGCGCACAAAGCCGCCCACCAGCGGCTCGAAACCGGCCTGCACCTTGCGGTTGCCGGTCGCCGAAAGGGTCGCCAGCGTCCGCCCGTGAAAAGCCTTTTCCATCACGATGATCGCGGGAGATTCGATTTCCTGTTTGTGGCCGACCATGCGCGCCAGCTTGATCGCGGCCTCGTTCGCCTCGCAGCCGGAGTTGCAGAAAAAAGCTTCCTGCATGCCCGACAGGCCGCACAGCTTGTCGGCCAGCAGTTCCTGTTCGCGTACCTCGTAGATATTGGAGCAGTGGATCAGCTTGCCGATCTGCCCGTTCAGCGCGGCGGTGAAACGCGGGTGAGCGTGCCCCAGCGTGTTCACGGCAATGCCGGACAGCGCGTCCAGATAGCGCCTGCCTTCGGTGTCCCACAGCCACGCGCCTTCTCCGCGCACGAAAGAAACGGGGAGACGGGCATAAGTATTCATCACATGCGACATACAGACCTCTAAAAACAAGACGGCGGACATATCCGCCGTTCAGGGCGTATATTGAGCCAAACAGCCCCGTCTAGGCAAGGGAAACATTGCTGTTCCACAAAGCAAACAAGCCGGCATTGCTGCCGGCTTGTTGGGGGTAAATCAGAACGAAGCGGCGTTTATGCCATCGCCTTGATGGCCGCAGAAAGACGGCTCTTGTGTCGGGCGGCCTTGTTTTTGTGTATGATTTTTTTGTCGGCGATACAGTCCACAGCGCTGACGGAATCTTTGTAAACGGCTTGAGCGACGGCCTTGTCGCCAGCTTCAATCGCCTTGGTGACCTTCTTGATCGCAGTGCGCAATTCCGAGCGCAGGCTACTGTTATGAGCATTCTGTTTAACTGCCTGACATGCACGCTTGCGGGCTTGTGCGCTATTTGCCATGACTACTCCTTGAGAATTCGGTACAACGGAAAGGCGCGCATTCTAGTGGCTCGAACAAGCTTTTGCAAATTTTTTTGCAAACCGGATGCAATCAATTCCAACCCACCCTGGCCTCCCCCTTCAAGGGGAGTGGTTAAGAGGGGGATGGGGCAGGTATTGAAATACGATAACGGTATTTCAAAAACTTCGCTCTCCCTCAATAGTTAAATCACGCCCCTATGATATTTCCAAATCAATTTTGAAATGGAATCAACGCGTCCTCGGTTTTGGGCGCTTGCCGATTTTTACTTGCACCACCGTTTCCGTACCGTTACGCACCATCCTGATGGGAACGATTTTGCCGAGCGGCAAATTGGCGACAGTTTCCAGCATGGTGCTCCAACTGTTGATGGCCTTGCCGTCGATTGACACCAGAATGTCGCCCGGCTTTATCCCGGCTTGGTCGGCGGGGCTGTTAAGCACCACTTCGGTGATCAGCACGCCTTTGGTGTCGCCGAGTTTGAAGGATTCCGCCAGTTCTGCAGTAAGTTCCTGCACGCCCGCGCCGATCCAGCCGCGCGTCACGGAGCCGCTCTGAATGATTTGCTCCATGGTTTTTTTTGCGGTGCTGGCGGGAATGGCAAAACCGATGCCGAGCGAGCCGCCGTTCGGCGAATAGATCGCGCTGTTGATGCCGATCAGGTTGCCGTTTACATCCACCAATGCGCCGCCGGAATTGCCCGGATTGATTGCGGCGTCGGTCTGGATGAAGCTCTCGAAAGTGCTCAACCCCAGATGATCGCGCTTCAGCGCGCTGACGATGCCCATGGTGACGGTCTGCCCCACGCCGAACGGGTTGCCGATGGCGAGCACCATGTCGCCTATCTGCGCCCGCTCAGGATGCCCGAAGGTGATGGAAGGAATCTTGCCGGGCAAGTCGATCTTGATGACGGCGAGGTCGGTTTCCGGATCGGTGCCGACGACATGCGCCTTGGCCTTGCGGCCATCCGCCAGCGCAACCTCGATCTGGTCGGCTGCTTCCACCACATGATGGTTGGTGAGAATGTAGCCATCCGGGCTGACAATCACGCCCGAGCCCAGGCTGGAACTATTTTGCGGTTCAAGGTCGCCAGGGTCGCCGAAGAAAAAACGGAAGCGCGGATCGTCCATGAAGGGATGGATCGGGGTCTTGATGGCGGTGCTGGTAAAAATGTTCACCACGCTGGGCATGGCCTTCTTCGCGGCGGCGCTCAACCCGGCAGCCGGGATATTTCCACTTGTTTCCTGCGGCACGCTTTCATGCAAAGTGACCACCCCGCCGCGCACCGCGCTCGGCAGCAACTCCGGTTTCAGGGTCTGGACGATAAACAACAGCGCCAGCGCGATGGTGACGGCCTGGGTGAATAAGAGCCAGTGTTTACGCATGGTATGATTAATTTATATATACTTTTAATTGGATCCGATTAATCCATCATGTTAAAGGAAATTCATGCTGCTCAATGAACTGCGCGATTATAACGCAAGCCTGCTGCAAACCGGCCTGTTCAAGGACTACTGCCCGAACGGCATACAGGTGGAAGGCCGCGCCGAAGTGCGGCGCATCGCCACCGGCGTGACGGCTTCGCAGCATGTGCTGGATGCGGCCATCGCATGGGGCGCGGACGCGATCCTGGTGCATCACGGCTATTTCTGGCGCAGCGAAGATGCCGTGATCACCGGCATCAAGAAGCGGCGCATCGCCGAGTTGCTACGCCACGACGTGAGCCTCCTCGCCTACCACCTGCCGCTCGACACGCATCCAGAACTGGGCAACAACGCACAGTTCGGCAAGATATTGGAGCTGACGGAACAAGGCCGGTTCGGCGAGCAGAACATCGCATGTTTTGGTGCGCTGGAACAGCCGCTAACCGTCGCGCAATTCGCCCAACAGATCGGGCAAGCCCTGCAACGCGCACCGCAAGTCATCGGCGACGGAGCGAAGGCCATCCGCAACATAGCATGGTGCAGCGGCGGCGCACAGGGTTATTTCGAAGAAGCCATCGCACGGGGCGCGGATGCCTTTGTCACCGGGGAAATTTCCGAACAGAATTTTCACATCGCCAATGAGAGCGGCGTGGCTTTCATTGCTGCCGGGCATCATGCCACCGAGCGGCTCGGTATTCAAGCGTTGGGGGAACATTTGGCTTCTCGCTTCAACTTGGAGCACAGGTTTTTCGATCAGGACAATCCAATCTAGCAGCCTGCCGGACTTGAAGAATCGAAGCGAAGCGGGTTAAGCAGGCAAGCCGCAAAGCGGCGCTCGCAAAATTCGGCTGGGCGAGGGCAGATTTCGACGGTTTTGCAGGTCAATAGTCGTTCTATTGACCAAAAAAGCGGCGAAATATGCACCGGCCAGGCGGATTTGCAGCCGATTTCCTTCAAGTCCGGCAGGCTGCTAGGCGCGATGACATCAAATCTCAATCGAGATACAAGCAGCGCTTTGTGACACAGTAGAACCAACATTACAATCGGCGTATAGAAGCTCGAACTCTACCACCAACCATGATCCTCTCCACCCTCTCCCAATCCGACCTCTACGCCGCACTGCACCCGCTGTTCCCGCGCGCGTTTGAATACATCCGCAACACCGACCTGCTGGCGCTCGCGCCGGGGCGCTATCCCATCGTTGGCGAGCAGTTGTTCGTCATCGCGGAGAATGTCGCCGGGCGCACGCGCGAAGCGGCGCAACTGGAATGCCACCGCAAGTACATCGACATCCAGTTGGTGCTGGAAGGGGTGGACGAGATGGGCTGGAAGGCACTGGCGGATTGCACGCAGCCGGTGAGCGATTACAGCGCGGAGAAGGACATCCGGTTTTTCCACGACGCTCCGGAAACATGGATCGCCGTGCCGCCCGGCGCATTCTGCATCTTCTTCCCGGAGGATGCGCATGCGCCGCTGGTCAGCAACGGCAATATCCGCAAGGCGATTTTCAAGATCGCGGTAAACATCGCATCGCTTTGAACACCGTCATTCCGGCGAAGGCCGGAATCCAGCAAATCAAAATCCCGCGTATAGCGGACAAAATCCATTGTTGACTCGCTACGCGAGGTTTATTTAACTGACTGGATTCCGGCCTTCGCCGGAATGACAGGCTATTATTCCATTTCTCCTTCAAATGGGAAGTAATTTGTAGGTCGGGCTGTGCCCGACAGCTATATCTGGCGGGTAGAACCCGCCCTACGTTATTGCACTATTGATAGAGAAATGGAATTACTCCTCGTCGAACACCACATCGCCTTCCGCCACCTTGTCGCCAATCTGGAGGTTTTTGAAATCGAACAGGCTGCTGTCCAGCAGGTGTGACGGTTTGATGTTTTGCATCGCGGTGAAGATGGTCTGGCTGCGCCCCGGATATTCCATTTCCCATGCGGCAAGCATTTTCTTGATGTTTTTGCGCTGCATGTTTTCCTGAGAGCCGCACAGGTTGCACGGGATGAGCGGGAATTCCATGCCGCGCGCATAGCGGGCGATATCCTTTTCCATACAGTAAGCCAGCGGACGGATCACGATGTGGTCGCCCTTGTCGGTGACCAGCTTGGGCGGCATGGCCTTGAGTTTTCCGCCGAAAAATATATTCAGGAACAGCGTCTCGATCATGTCGTCGCGGTGGTGCCCCAGCGCGATTTTGTTGGCGCCGAGCTCGTGCGCGACACGGTAGATGATGCCGCGCCGCAGCCGCGAGCACAGCGAACAGGTGGTTTTGCCCTCGGGGATTTTTTCCTTGACGATGGAATAGGTATCCTGATTTTCGATGTGGTATTCCACGCCGATGGACTTGAGGTAATTCGGCAGCACTTCTTCGGGGAAACCCGGCTGTTTCTGGTCGAGATTCATCGCGACGATGCGGAAATCAATCGGCGCGCGCTTGCGCAGGGTGAGCAGAACGTCGAGCAGGGTGTAGGAATCCTTGCCGCCGGACAGGCATACCATCACGCTGTCGCCCGCTTCGATCATGTTGAAATCGGCGATGGCCTTGCCGACCTGGTGTTCGATCCGTCCCTTGAGGCGGTTGAAGTTGGTCGAGTGGCGCTCGAAATGGATGGGTTGAATAATGTCGTTCATGGTTGGTTTTAGCTGGTAGCCAGTAGCTGGTAGCGTGTAGCAGAAGCAAGGCCGGTTTAGCTACCCGCTACAAGCTACCAGCTACTGGCTGCTCTTTCAAATGTTTACACTCCTGCCGCCATCGACGGCGATGATCTGCCCGGTCACATAGGGCGCATCCTGGATCAGGAAAGCCACGGTTCTGGCGATGTCGTCCGGCTCGCCTTCGCGCTTGAGCAGGGTGTGCGCGATGATCTTGCGGCGCTGCTCTTCGTCCATCCAGGCCGTGTTTTCCGGCCACATGATGACACCCGGCGCGACGGCGTTGACGCGCACCTGCGGCGCCATCTCCTGCGCCAGCGCACGGGTCAGCGCGGCCAGCCCGGCCTTGGCCACGCTGTACAGCAAATGGCCGTGCATCGGGCGTTCGGCATGGATGTCCGCGATGTTCACGATGCAGCCGTGACGGCGGCGCAATTCGTCCGCTGCCGCCTGTGCGAGGAACAGCGGCGCGCGCAAGTTGGTGCCGAGCAGGTCGTTCCACTGCTGCTCATCGACTTCCGCCAGCGGCGTGGCATAAAAACTCGAAGCGTTGTTGACCAGCGCGTCCAGCCGCCCGAATCGTTCGACAACCTCGCTCACCAATTGCGGTAACGCATTCAGGTCGAGCAAGTCGGACTGGAACGCGGCGGCGCTTTCCGGGCATAGCGCATTCAGTTCGTCGCGCAACGCCAGCGCCTCCTGTGTGGAGCTGCGGTAATGTATGGCGAGTGAAGCGCCCGCCGCGTGCAGGCGGCGGCAGATCGCCGCGCCGACCCGCTTCGCGCCCCCTGTCACCAATACCGTTTTGCCTTGCATCCCCTGTTCCATTAGACTCGCGCTCCACTACACTTCTTGTCGTCGTAGGTCGGGCTATGCCCGACAGTCATTATTCCGGCGGGCATAGCCCGCCCTACATTGCTATTTTTCCCCGGATGAATTATACCTGACCATGCCTACACCTTTGCCCACTCCCAGCCCGGAAGCCGCGCAACACAGCGCCCGCTTATGCGAATTCATCCGCCACGACATCGCCGCACAGGGCGGTTGGATTTCATTTGCGCGCTACATGGAGATGGTGTTGTACGCGCCGGGGCTGGGTTATTACACCGCCGGGGCGCACAAGTTCGGTGAGGCGGGCGACTTCGTCACCGCGCCGGAACTGTCGCCGCTGTTCGGCAGTACCCTGGCGCGGCAGATGGCGGAAATCATGGCCTCCAGCGCACCGCATATCTTGGAACTGGGTGCGGGCAGCGGCAAGCTGGCGGTGGATATGCTCGGCGAGTTGGAACAAATCGGCAGCCTGCCGGACAGCTACGCGATCCTTGAGGTGAGCGCCGACTTGCGCGTGCGCCAGCAAGCTCTTATGCGCGAAAGACTGCCGCACTTGCTGGAGCGCGTGCATTGGCTGGATGCGCTGCCGGGAAAATTCTCCGGTGCAATCGTCGCCAACGAAGTGCTCGATGCATTGCCCGTGCATCTGGTACATTGGCGCGACAGCGCACTGACCGAACGCGGTGTGACAACAGGCGACAACGGTTTCGGCGCTAACAATTTTATCTGGCAGGAACGCGCCATCGCCGATGCCGCGTTCCTGCAAACCGCACAGCAGATAAATGTGCCGGATAATTATGTCAGCGAAATCTGCCTCGCCGCGCGCGGCTTGGTCAACAGTTTGGCAAGCTGCATGGAGCAAGGCGTGCTGCTGTTCATCGACTACGGTTTCGGCGCGCGCGAGTTCTACCACCCGCAGCGCAGCAGCGGCACGCTGATGTGCCACTACCGCCACCATGCGCACGACGATCCGTTCTATCGGCCCGGTTTGCAGGACATCACCGCGCATGTGAATTTCACCGACATCGCGGGATGCGGTATCGATGCGGGGCTGGAGTTGCTGGGCTATACCTCGCAGGCGTTCTTCCTGATCAACTGTGGTATCGCAGAATTGATGAAAGATATCTCGCCGGAAAATCTGCGCGACTACCTGCCCCTCTCTGTGCAGTTGCAGAAGCTCACCAGCCCTGCGGAGATGGGCGAATTGTTCAAGGTGATCGCATTGGGTAAAAAACCTGCCCTGGACCCATCGACAAACTCGGGACAATCTCCGCATGGCGGAGTCGGATGGATGGCGGATCCGCTGACCGGATTCGCCCGTGGGGACATGACGCGCTCGCTGTAAAATTATTGTGCCGTCCCGGCAGGAGCGGATGCGTTGCTCCCACTGGCCTGCGCGCGCAAATAGTCGGATATTTCCTTGATGACCAATTGCCCGTCATGATTGCTGTCGATCTCATCAAAGCGCGTGCTCAGATTAGGCAGTGCATTGGCTTCTTCCTTCGACAACATACCATTTTTGTCTACGTCCGCCTGCTCCAGACGCTGGCTGAACTCGCGGCGTTTTTTATCCGCAGCAGCCCAGAAGGCTTTGAATTCTTTTTTGCTCAACGCCCCGTCATGATTGGTATCGATCTGGTCGAAATTTCCCGCAATGGCGGGGACTTTTTGCGCCGACTCTTCTTTGGAAATCTTGCCGTCGCCATTAGTGTCCACGCTATTAAAAATCTGGTCTACCCTGGCGTTGGTGTTTCCGGTTTTTTTCCCATCCGGCTTTCCGGCAGCCAGAGCCATGCAGGGCATTGCGACCAATATGAAACCCAATATCCACTTGTTCATTTTTCTTCCTTTTGTTGTTGCACCAAATTTTCTATCGTGTCGATGCGCGCCTGTTTTACGGCGGCAGCTATTGTATCGCTGCCGGCGCATTGCTGCGCGATCTCACCCGCATCCACCGCGCGTGCGGTTGCCAGCAGCTTCAACAAATAATCCGCCTGCGGGTAGGCATCCTGCCCGTGTCCGCTTCGCCCGCGCGCATCCGAAGCGCAGGCTTGCAGCAATCGGGCAAACCGCTCCGGCCTGCGCCACGCATCCGCCGACTGGAATAATTTGATGACAGTCTCGGCGCGCAGCTCAGTGGCGCGGTGGATGTCGCCGTGGTAGCGCGCCGCCAGCAAGGCCAGGTCGCGGCAGTCGCCCGGCACGCGCAGACGCTGTGCGAGATTCTTTATCAGTGCCACACCGCGCAGCTCGTGGCCGATGTGGCGCGGCAATACGTCTTCCGGTGTCGCCGCCTTGCCCAGGTCATGCGTCAGCGCGGCGAAGCGCACTTCCAGCGGATAACCGCACCGAGCGGCATCGTCCAGCACCAGCATGGTGTGGATGCCGCAATCGATTTCCGGGTGATATTTTTCCGGTTGCGGCACGCCGAACAGCGCGTCCACCTCGGGGAGAATTCTTGCCAGCGCGCCGCAACTGCGCAGTGTCTCGAAAAATCGCGACGGCTTTTTTTCCATCAGCCCACGCGCCAGTTCCTGCCATGCACGCTCCGCCACCAGCGCATCCACTTCGCCGTCGGCCACCATGCCGCGCATCAGCGCCAGTGTTTCGGGCGCGATGGCGAAACCGAAGCGCGCCGCAAAACGCGCCGCGCGCAAAATACGCACCGGGTCTTCGCCGAACGCCGCGCTGACATGGCGCAATATGCCCGCGCGCAGGTCGGCAATGCCGTTATGCGGGTCGATCAGGTTGCCGCCTTGCTTGTCATCAACTTCCTGGGCGATGGCGTTGATGGTGAAGTCGCGGCGCAGCAAATCCTGCTCCAGCGTGACATCCGGTGCTGCATAGATGGCAAAACCCTTGTAACCGTGCGCAGTTTTGCGCTCGGTGCGCGCCAGCGCGTATTCCTCGTGAGTTTGCGGGTGCAGGAACACCGGGAAATCCTTGCCCACCGGCTGGAAGCCCTGTGCCACCATGTCTTCCGGCGTGCTGCCCACCACCACCCAGTCGCGATCCTGCACCGGCAGGCCGAGCAACTGGTCGCGCACCGCGCCGCCCACGCAATAGATTTTGGCGTTACTGTTCATGGTTCGACAGGCTCACCACGAACGGATTGCATGGGTTGCTGGTTATCCGCCGTCCTGCCCGCGACGATGCCCATGCGCTGTTTGAGAGGGCGTGGCGGCGCATTGAATTGCCCGGCGTAGTACATGGTGTTGCTCATCACTTTCTTCACATAGTCGCGCGTCTCGTCGAACGGGATGGTTTCGGCATAAATCGCGCCTTCCAGCGACTGGTCGCCGCGCCAGAGGCGCGCACGCCCGGGGCCGGCATTGTATGCCGCGGAAGCCAGCACCGGGCTGTCGTCGAACCACGACAATACAGTTTTCATGTAATAGGTGCCGAGGCGCAAGTTGGTGTCCAGTTGGCGGATCAGCGACCGCTTATAACTTTTTAATCCCAATTTTTTCGCTATCCAGCGCGCCGTCGACGGCATGATTTGCATCAGCCCGGCAGCACCGGCTTCGGACTTGGCCGCCGTCACAAAACGGCTTTCCTGGCGCATCAGGCCGTAGACCCACGCCTCATCCAACCCGTTCTCGCGGATATGCTCCTGCAAGACATCGCGATAAGGCGCAAGATAACGCAAATTGAAATCATGCATGTTCACCGTCTTGTCCGCCGCATTGATGGCCCGGTCGTACATTTCGTTGCGCCGCGCAATCTCAGCCGCGGCGAGCAACTCCTGGTCGCTGAAATTGCGTATCGCCCAGCCCCATTCCTTCGACGCCTCGATGCGCATATCCATGCGATACAGCGCCAGCGTACGCTGGATGCCGGGCAGCGCCAGCATCGCGGCAATATCCTGATTGCCGGGTTTGTATGCGGATGCCGGCAAGCCTGTCTTTGGCCCAACCGCAGAACTTAATACCGGCAAGCCCGCCAATTCTTCACCCGCCAATTGCCCATAAAAGTTATATTCGCCGCTTAACGGCGCAAGCAATTTTCTCGCTTCGACGGGCTTGCCCGTGGCCTGCATGGCGCGCGCTTTCCAGTATTGCCAGGTTGCATCGCGCTGCTGTTCGCCCATCGCATCGATGCCCGCCAATACCTCGGGCCAATCCTGCGCGCGCAACGCCGCGCGCACACGCCACGCCGATTGCTGTTCGTTGAGCGGCGAGTTTGCCGCCGCCTTGAACCATTGCAGCGCGCGCCCGTCCAGTTTGCGCGCAGCCTCACAAGCCAGCCAGCCGTAAAAATAATGCTGTTCCGCCTCGGGAAAATGCGCCTCGATCCTTGACCAGCGCGCAGCGGCCAATCCCGGTGATTGCTTTGCCAGGCGTTGCAGGGCAAACAGCGCGACAGCGCGCTGGCCTTCATTGGCTTTGTCCAGTGTCAGTTTTCCCAAGTAACGATCCGCATCGGCCGCCGCGCTTTTCAAGGCAGCAGGCGGCACCGCGTAGTTGCCGGTCAGCCGCTCGGCAAGTTGCCTGGCGAGCGACACATTCCCCGCTTCCAGCGTCAGGCGCAACCGCTGCCAGATATCACGTTCGCCGATGACGCCGGCGGAAAATGCCGCCTCAAATAACGTGCCGCAACTTTCCGGCTGCCCCCTGCCGCTGAACCACCATCTGCGGACTTCGCGCAATGCGGCTTGCCCCTGCTTCCTGAGGCGCGATTGCAAGGCATAGCAGGCCAGCTCGGTATCCTCGTTAAGCAGGCGCGGGTATTCCGCATCGAACATATCCCATTGCTGTTTTTTGCCGAGCAATTTGAGCCATTCGCCGCGTAACTGGTCGATCACCGGCGTATCTTCCGGCCTGGAAAGGAAGTCATTTACCTCCTTGATGCCTGCATTTTCAAGACCGAGGCGCAACCGGTAGTAACTGGCGTAAACCTCCAGCGGAGAATTGTTCAACCGCTGCGCGAAACGCCCCAGCTTGGCTGCGTCGCCTGCGCGGAACGCATCGCGCGCGGCGAGAAAATCCGCATCGCCCGCAAACGAAACGGGTTCGCCATCCGGGGTCGATAGCTTGCGGCTTGCCGCTTTTGGCCTGGCCGGTTGGCTGTGTAAAGCCGGTTTTTGCGGAGCCGAATCACTTGCGCCAGAGCCACCCGCAGGGCGAGTGTCCGGCGTTGCCCTTTTTATGGGAGTCTTTTGCGGCGCTTCCGCAACCTGAACCGCCGAAACGGGCAAGGCGGGCAACAACAATAAATATAAAAAAAACCTCATCGGGAACCATCGGGAAATCAATCCGGCAAAGCATAGCACATCGTTTGCAGGGGGCGGTTCGTAGCGATGCATATTCATGCAGCAGCATTTTGACCTTACTCCTCTTGGCTGAATGCTTTTTTAATCTTACTGTGTCACAAAGCGCTGAAGGGCGCATTGCGGCGTTAAAATCAGGCTCAAAATGCTCATTTACTACATGTAAACTCCGCTTTTTCGCCCGATTTTGCCTTGCACTGCATCCCTTGATCGCTTTGTGAC
>JACREB010000201.1 GCA_016218475.1 Nitrosomonadales bacterium
CGGCAAAGGCGACGGCAGTTCACTGGACGGCGACACGCTCGACGGCGGCGATGGCAACGACACGCTGTACGGCGATGCGGGCAACGACACTTTATTGGGCGGGCTGGGCGACGACCGGCTCTACGGCGGCAACGGCGCGAACTACCTCGACGGCGGCGACGGCAACGACATCCTCAACAGCGGCGGCCCCGGCAGCGAGCTTTACGGCGGCGCGGGCAACGACGATATTTCCGCAGGCGGTGGCGGCAACTACCTCGACGGCGAAGACAGCAACGACACCCTCGCCGCAGATGGTGGGAACAACGAATTGTTCGGTGGCGCTGGCGACGACACCCTCCAGGCCTTTGGCGGCAGCAACTACCTCGACGGAGAAGAGGGCAACAATACTCTCATCGCCGAGGGCGGCAATAACACGCTGCTGGCGGGGGCAGGCGACGACACGCTTTCCGCGGGACTGGGGAACAACCTCCTCGACGCTGGCGACGGAACCAACATGCTCGTTGCAGATGGCGGCAACAACACGCTGTTTTCCGGGGCGGGCGCAGACACGCTCTCTTCGGCAGGCGGCGGCAGCTACCTCGATAGCGGCGCGGGCAACGACACCCTCATCGCAGACACCGGCAACAACACCTTGCTGGGCGGCGCGGGCGACGATTATCTTTCCGCCTCGGGCGGCAATAATACCCTCGATGGCGGCGATGGCGCGGACACTCTGATCGCCGATGGCGGCCATAACACCCTGACCGGTGGCGCGGGCGATGACATGCTGTTCGCTTATGGCGGCAACAACACCCTGGACGGCGGCGACGGGCGCGACCTGTACGTGTTCGACAGCGGCTTTGGCGTCAACCACATCGCCGATTCCGGTACGGGCGGCAACGCCGTGCAATTCAACTTCGGCTTCGCCGGATCGGGCATCACTATCGGACTGGGCTCGCTCAAACTCAGCTTTGCGAACGGCGACGAACTCCACATCGACAACTTCGACCCGAACGACCCGACGGGTACCTGCTCCATCGACACCTTCGCCTTTGCCGACCGCACCTTGAGTTTGCAAAACATCCTAGACCTCGGCGGCGCAGCGGTCGACTTCACCCTAGGCCCCGACATCACCGGCACGGACAATGCGGACGTGATTCAAGGCACCAACCTGCGTGAACACATCTACGGGCTGGGGGGCAACGACACCATCAACGCCGGGGCGGGGAACGACACCATTGAGGGCGGCGATGGCAACGACATCATCGATGGTGGCGCCGGTGCAGATGTCATGATTGGCGGGGATGGCAATGACACTTACTTCGTGGATGACACTGCCGATGCAGTGACTGAAGTTGACAACATCTACTACAGCAACAGCCGGGCAGACACGGTGCAAAGCCAGGTTACTTACACACTGACGGATAACGTCGAGAACCTTACTCTGACAGGTGCGCTTGCTATTAATGGCACGGGCAATATAGGGAACAATGTGCTGATTGGCAATAGCGCGGATAACATCCTGGATGGCGGCAATGGCTTCGATACGCTCCAGGGTGGTGATGGCAACGACACGCTGTATGGCGGCGAGCGCGATGACAAGTTGGATGGTGGTGTCGGCAGCGACACCCTGTATGGCGGCGCGGGCAACGACACTTATTTGGTGGATAATGTAGGCGACATCGTATTGGAAGGACTGGAGCCAGGCAACGATGAGGTGCAATCCAGCATCGCCTATACCTTGACGGATAACGTTGAGATACTGACCCTGACAGGTGTGGATACGATCGACGGTATCGGCAACGTGCTGACGAATACTCTTAAAGGCAACGCCAGCAATAACCGTTTGTATGGCTTGGCGGGTAATGATTATTTGTACGGAAATGTAGGCAATGATCTGCTCGACGGTGGTGATGGTGGGGACTGGCTGGATGGAGGTTTAGATAATGATACCCTAATGGGCGGTGCTGGAAATGACTCTTTGGAAGGTAATTGGGGCAGCGACACGCTATTCGGCGGCGATGGCAACGACACTCTGTCCGGTGGTACTAATCATATCAACGAAAAAGACAGCGATTACTTAGATGGCGGAAACGGCAATGACACCCTTTACGGTAGAGGCGGCGCGGACACTTTATTGGGCGGTGCGGGAAACGACACTCTCATGGGCGATTCGTCTGGACATCAAGGCGATGACTATCTGGATGGCGGCACAGGTGATGACTATCTGCACGGCGGGGGTGGCAATGACACCCTTTTAGGCGGCGACGGGGCGGATAACTTGGTGGGAGGGGAAGGCAACGATCAGATGTTTGGCGGGATGGGCAACGATTCATTGAGCGGCGGGTATGGCGAGGACACCCTTGACGGCGGTGTCGGCAATGATTCACTGTACGGTAACGCGGGTAGCGACATCTATGTAGTGGATGGTACATACACCAAAGTGATTAGCAACATGTTAAACGACTGTGGTGATCTCGTTTCCAATGAACGCCTGCAATGGACAACGGATAAGGTGTGGGAGTTTGGCGAACCGGGCCACGACATCGTGTTGAGCAGCGCCAGCTTCACGCTGACGAGCAATGTGGAAGAACTGCGCTTGACGTTTGATCCGACACTCGCGTTTAGCAATCCGCAACAATATTCAGACTTGTTGATCTTCGGTCAGGACGGCACCGGCAATGATCTTGACAACATCATTATCGGCAACGAAATTGCCAATCGTCTTGAGGGCGGAGCGGGTGACGATACGCTGGAAGGAATGGATGGCAACGACAAGCTGGTCGGCGGTCTCGGTAACGATATGTTGTTGGGTGGCACGGGCAACGACCGTTACGTGTTCCGCTTGGGCGATGGAGCGGATGTGATTGACGACTGGCAGGGCAATGACACGCTATACATCGGCAACGATCTGACTGCGGCGAATCTGGAAAGCTCACGTATTGGCGATGATCTGATCCTGTCCGTGATCGGCACCACTTCGACAAGCTCAGGGCAGGCTTCGGATTCGGTCACGCTCAGCAACTGGTTCGCCCAGGCCGAGGGCGTGAGCCGCATCGAGTTTTGCGATGGCACGGCCTTGGATAAGGCGGGCATTGAAGCATTGTTCAACGCGCCGCCGGTGGCGAATGCGGATATTGTGACGGTGGCTGCGGATGCCGGGATTTCTACGATAGCTGTTGCCGATCTGCTGGCGAACGATACCGATCCTAACGCGGGCGATACCTTGAGCATGGTTGGTTTCGATGCGGTGACTGCGCTAGGCAACACGATTACCCAGGATGCTCCTTCGACAGGCTCAGGACAGGCTCAAGGCAACCTTGTTCTCGATATCGGCAACAGCTATCAATCGCTGGGCGCAGGACAAACTGCAACGGACAGCTTCAGTTACACCATCGCCGATGCGGCAGGCTTGACTTCGACTGCGACGGTGGCTGTCACCATCGCCGGCGCCAACGATGCGCCTGTCGCAGTAACCGCTATTGCGAATCAGCAAACGAACGAAGATGCGCCGTTCAGCTTCACCGTGCCAGCCAACACCTTCGCCGACATCGACAACGGCGACACGCTGAGCTACAGCGCGACACTGGCGGATGGCACTGCGCTCCCGAACTGGTTGAGCTTCGACGCCGCCACGCAAACTTTCAGCGGTATCCCGACCAATTGGGACGTGGGCAACCTGAACCTGCTGGTGGCGGCAACCGATATGGGTGGTTTGAATGCCTCCAGCGCGTTCAACCTGAACGTCGTCAACGTCAACGATGCGCCGACGGCCAATGCCGATACGGGTGCGGCAACCGAAGACGGCGGCGCGGTATTGCTCGATGCCGCTGTCCTGCTGGTCAACGACACCGACCCGGACTTCATCCACGGCGACGCGCTCAGCATCGTCGGTGTCTCGCAGGCTGCCTCCGGTGCTGCCGTGTCCTTGCTCCCTTCGGCAGGCTCAGGGCAGGCAGGCAACGTGCAGTACGATGTCGGTACGCTGTTCCAGTCGCTGGCTCAAGGCCAAACCGCCACCGATACCTTCAGCTATACCGTGAGCGATACGGCGTGGGCTATCAGTACCGCGCAGGTCAGCATGACCGTCACCGGCGTGAACGACGGGCCGCAAGCCAATGGCGATAGCGCCACGATGGGTGAAGACACGCCGCAAACCACGCTGACGGTGGCAAGCCTGCTGGCCAACGACACCGACCCGGATATGGGCGACGCGGTATCCTTCGCCGGATTCGATGCCGTGACCGCGCTCGGCAATGCGGTCAGCATGGATGCTGTTGGCAATCTGGTATTCGACATCGGCAACCGCTACCAGTATCTGGCACAGGACGACACACTCACCGACACTTTCAACTACACCGTCACCGACACGTCAGGTGCGACCAGCACCGCCATGGTCACCATGACCGTCACCGGCACCAACGACGCGCCTGTCGCCGTCGCCGATGTGGCCTATGTGCGGGAAGACCTCAACATTACCGCTACCGGAAACGTGCTCACCAACGACACCGATGTCGATCAGGGTACCGCCCTGAATGTGGCTGATGCAGGAATCAGGGCAGGCAGCTACGGCAGCCTGAATCTTGCAGCGGACGGCAGCTATACCTACGCCGTGGACAATGCGTCCATGTTGGTACAGTCGCTGGGGCGCGATGCGCAGGTCGCAGAGCATTTTGGCTACACCGCGACCGATGGCATGATCGGCACATCCTCGGTATTGGATATTTTCCTGAACGGGACGAATGATGCGCCCATTCTGGTTGCGCCGCTGGCCGATCAGAACTTCACCTTCCACAAGCACTTCTCCTGGCAGATGCCGGAAGGGAGCTTTACCGACATCGACCAGGGCGACACGCTGACCTATGGCGCGACGCTGGCCGATGGCTCTGAACTGCCGGATTGGCTGAGCTTCGATGCCGCCACCCGGATCTTCTCGGGCGAGACGCCGAAGGAAGCAGGCTTTGTGGATGTCCGGGTGACCGCGACAGACAGCGTGGCCGCTACCGGCAGCACGGTCGGCAGCCTCTCCTCCTCGGATGTCTTCCGCATCTCGGTCAGCCACGGCAACGAAGGGGTGGGCAACGGGGAAGACGCACCGCCGCCCGGCCACGACCACAATACCAATGACGGTGCGGGCACTTCGCCCGGACGTCCGGGTTCGAAAGGCAGCAACGATCACCCGACCGCTTCCGCGAAGTATCCGCAAGAGCAAGATCGGCATAACCGCTCTTCCGATGCAAAAGCGCACAAGGACGATACCCGGCAGCAGGATAGCGAAGATGCCGAGGATTCCGGCAGCCACCGCACGGACGAACTGATCCGCACCTGGTTCGAGGAAGAAAGCGCGAGCGAACAGCATTCGTCTTTCGGCGCGCTGGACCGGCATGGCGCATGGGGAGGCCAGATCGACCGCCAGGTACACCGGAATGTTGCCAGAGGTATCTCAGGGGATGTCAGCCAGGAATGGGAACGCATGAACGCGCGGCTCAAAAAGCACCTGGAGCAAAGCGGGGGCGATGAAGGCCTCTTTGCGGAGTACGGCACAGGCTCCAGGCCATTCGGCCTTTTCGGTTCGGGAGGCCAACAGGGCATCGCTCAGTTGGATATGGGCAACGGCCAGCAATTGAAGACGCTCGCGGGGCTTAAAGAGGGGCTGGAGAGGCTGGGTGGTTAATGTGCCGGCATACGCCACCCTCCTTTCGCAACTGTCGCCGGACGGCAGCGAAGCCTGTCCTGAACCTGTCGAAGTGGGGATGATTGAGGCGGCACCGTGCCGGGCGCGTTTCAGGAAGCGATCATCAAACGCCTGCAGTAATGACCTAAACCGCAGCCCGTTCTTGAATCAACTTCGCCACCCATTGGTTCAACGACAAACCAGAAGCTTTAGAAGCCGCGGTTGCGGCTTGATGGATGCCGGGGTCAAGGCGCAGCACAAATTTGCCGGAATGCCGCTTGAACGGCTCTACCCCTTCTTCCGCGCACATCTGCAAAAACACTTTCAGCGATGCCTTGCCTTCCTGTTTCAACCCGGTAATATTCCTGGCATAAAAATCGGCGCTGCCGTTCAAGCCGACAAATTCGCCGCGAAACATCTCAATGTCAGGGTCGTACTCAATGACCGCCCGTTGCCCGTCAATCATCATTACATTTTTCATGGATGCACCCCATTTTCGTTTAACCACTTGCGGATCGATTCCAGCGCGCCTTTGTCTGTGTCCGGCGAAGGATGCGGGCGATGGAACACTCTCACCCCGCCAAACAGCCTCACTCCGATGCGCGACCCCTCGCGTTCGCTAACCTTTGCGCCCAAATCCACTAACAGCGATTCAATATCGCGCCACTTGATGCTGCCGGAAACAGGGCGCGCAAAAATCAATGCGAGGGTTTTTGAGCTTTTGCGTTTCATGTTTGAATGGTATCACAAAACAGTATCAATGGCAACGTCACTAATTGATACGCCAATTGATTGGCATACAGCATGGTTCATGATTGTTAAATAGCATCCGTGGGCTTTGCCCACCATGTCTACTAATCTTACTGTGTCACATAGCGCTGAAGGGCGCATTGCGGCGTTAAAATCGGGCTCAAAATGCTCATTTACGCTATGTAAACTCCGCTTTTTCACCCGATTTTGCCTTGCACTGCATCCCTTGATCGCTATGTGACA
>JACREB010000203.1 GCA_016218475.1 Nitrosomonadales bacterium
ATCACCGCCGAAGTTGATGCCTGGCAGTTGCGCCGTAACACGGAGCAACGTGGCATCGAGTGGAAGTTCACCCGGCAGGATGCGGATACAAAAATGGCTCGGCATTATGTTTCGTAATTAATGGGTTTATATACTAGTGGTGGCGCAATAATAATTGCACCCTACACAGACTAGCGCATGTCGGTGCGAAAGCGGTGACACAGTCCGGTAGCAGCATACGCGATGCGGAAGCCATTGCGGCGGCGGACGAGCATGGGTTGGCGATGGTGTTTGCGGGGTTCCGGCGTTTTAGACATTAAATTTAACTTTGCGCCGGGGACTAATACTTGGAACCTACTCATGTTATTGCAGCGATTCTCGGATCGAGTGTTCTTTCTTCTTTTCTTACATCTTGGTTTGGGAAAATAAATGCTGATAAATCAATTCACGTTAAGAATGTCACCGAGGAAAGGAAAGAGTGGCGCAATAGGCTAAGAGCGTTGGTTGTCATTACGGCAAAAGCCTTTCACAACAAGGATGTTTTACCCTTAAAAGAAGTTGAAGCCGAACTTATTGTAAGGTTAAACCCAGAAGATCCAAAAGATTTAGAAATTCTCGACTGCTTCAAAAAGCTTTATACGGATTGGAAGGACGATGATCTTGAACAGTTCAATGACCGAATTGCTTATCTTCTCAAGCACGACTGGGAACGAGTAAAGCAAGAATGCTCTGCTGAAATTACACCTCAAACTTTAGCATTGGCATCAGTTTTTGCGACCATTCTTCTGGTGTTGGGAGGATGTTTACTGTCAACAATGCCATTGGATTTATCATTCGTCAGCATGCAATATACTGCCTGCATTTTGGTTTGACCTGACCCCCGGAAGCGAAGATACTTGATGCAAAATAGACAGGCCTGACTTTCCATGCTGAATAGATTGCACAGTGTGATTTTTTCTATCCGCCAGAATTTCTCTGGCGATACGTGGGGAGGTTTGGCTGCCATGCTGGTGGCTCTGCCTTCGGCCATTGCGTTTGGGGTAATCATTTTTTCACCTCTTGGCGGCGGGCTGGCGGCGCAGGGAGCGCTCGCCGGAATCCTCGGCGCTATAGCGCTGGGGCTGGTTGCACCCGCTTTCGGCGGCTGTCCGCGCCTTATAACCGCTCCTTGCGCACCGGCCGCAGCACTGCTTTCCGCCCTCGCGGTCGGTTTTACCCAGCAGGGCGTGCCGGTGCAGGCGGCGTTGCTGATGCTGGTGCTGATCGGCCTGCTGACCGGCCTGACCCAGATTGCGCTTGGCATGGTTGGTGTCGGGCGGCTGATCAAGTTTATCCCCTATCCGGTGGTCAGCGGTTATCTCAGCGGGGTGGGGCTGATCATTATCGGTAGCCAGATTCCAAAGTTCCTGGGCGCCCCCGCAGATGCGCATTGGCTGGATGCCCTCGGGAACCCATCCGGTTGGGCGTGGCAGAGCATCGTGGTGGGGGCGGTGGTGGTAGCGGCTGCGATATTCATGCCGCGCATCATCCGGGCCGTACCACCGGCTATCCTGGCATTGCTGGCCGGGGTGGCGAGCTATCTCATGCTTGGGTTGTTTGATCCGTCGCTGATCACCACCGAGCATAACCCGTTGCTGATCGGCGCCATGGCTGCCGGTGAAGGCGGGTTTCTGGAAATTATAAGCCAGCAATGGCAAGCGCTGAGCGGGCTTGGAATGGATGCAGTTGTCATGGTAGCCGTTCCGTCCTTGACGCTGGCGGTGCTGCTGTCCATCGACACGCTGAAAACCTGCGTGGTGCTGGATGCCATGACCAACTCGCACCATGACTCCAACCGCGAGTTGATCGGACAGGGGCTGGGCAACATCTCTTCGTCTCTGGTGGGCGGTATTCCCGGCGCCGGAACCATGGGGGCTTCGCTGGTCAATATTTCCAGCGGGGGAAAAACCCGGCTTTCCGGAATGATGGCAGGGGGATTTTCCCTGTTCGCCTATCTGCTGCTTTCCCCCCTGATTGCCTGGGTGCCCGTGGCTTCGCTGGCGGGTATTCTTATCGTGATCGGCTTCCGCATGATCGACCGGCATAGCCTGGAGTTTTTCTTCACTCCGGCGACCCGCCTGGATTTTGTGGTAATCATATCGGTCATTCTCGTTGCGCTTTTCGTCAACCTGATCGCAGCTTCCGGTGTCGGGGTTGCCCTCGCCATCCTGCTCTTTCTCCGCGAGCAGACACGCAGCTCCGTTGTGCGCCACCGCATCGAAGGGCGCGAGATATTCACCAAGCGGTTGAGCAATCATCAGGGGAGTGAAAGGAGCGAGCAGGATAATGATATGACGGTCGTTTTTGAATTGCAGGGGAGCCTGTTTTTCGGCACGGCAAACCAGCTTCAATTGGCGCTCGAACCCGAAACGGGAAGGCGCAAGTACGTCGTTTTGAGTATGCGCCGGGTGCAGTCGCTGGATGTGACGGCGACCCATGTGCTTGAGCAGATCAAGGACAGGCTTGAGGAAAACAATGCCTATCTGGTGTTCTGCGATATCCCCAAGGGCCTGCCCAGCGGGCTCAAGATGAAGCGGTTCCTCAAGGATACCGGAGTGGTGAAAACAACCAATAAGGCTTTTGCCTTCGGCGATCTTGACGTTGCGCTGGAGTGGATCGAGGCGCGTGAACTGGAAGAGGCGGCAATCGAAGAAAAAACCTCTGGGATCGTACTGGATGCGCGTGCCATGCCGATTTTTGCCGGTCAGCCGGAGGAAGCGATGGCCGCTCTGGAAGCCGTTCTGGAATTGCGCTTCATCGAGGCTGGAAAAAAGATATTCAAGACCGACACGGCGGGGAGCGAACTTTTTTTCATACGTCGCGGCACGGTCAAGGTGATGATCCCCATCCGGAAAAAAGAGCATTATCACCTTGCCACTTGCGGTCCCGGCGAAATTATCGGCGGGGCCGGCTTTCTCGATGCCAGGCATTTCTCGGTAGCTGTTGCCATGACGGATACCGAGGTATACGTGCTATCCCGCACCAGCTTTGATGCGCTGGCGGAGCAACACCGCGCTCTGGGGCTTGCCATCATCGAGCATGTGGCCATTAGTCTGGCTATACGGTTACGGGTGGCTATCGGGGAGATTCAGGCGCTTCGCGGATAATATTGAAACAGGAATCAGGGATTCCCATAAGGCATTGCGGGTAGCCGATCAGCATTTCGGCTACAATATTTTCGCGTGCATGGCTTATCACCATTGATGCCTGTTTGCCGGATTTTTGGCTGTGTTGTTGGAATGCTTGTTCCGGAATAAAATTTACGAGGACGCTTACGATGTATATGCGCCAGATTTCGCTTTGCACACTGGTATCAGCCATTGCATTTGTTGCGGTCGGTGCGGCCAATGCGCGGGACTACGAGAGTCTGTCCGATCTCAATGCCGCCGAATTCGCGCCGCCCGCATTGCTGCAAAGCCCGCTTCACAACGTCGACGAGAAGGTTACGCTGGAAGGCGGGTTGCCGCGTTTCACTATCCGCTCAAAATACGGCACTTGGCAGGCACGCGGGCGGGAGATGCTCGAAATCCGCGTCTCCGAGTTACCGGCATTCGGGCAACTCGATAGCATCAGCAAGACAGATGAGTTCACCAAAGCGGCGGGCAAAGCCATCGCCGCACCGGTGGAAGTCGCAAGTGATCTCCTCACGCGCCCGGTCGATACCGTCAACAGTCTTGCTTCCGGGATCGGCAACATGGCCAGCAGTCTCGTTAACATGGCAGGTTCGGCGGCGACGCGAGTCAGCGACACGGTCAATGGCGACACGGGGGTGCAAAAGCCGATCCTCGAACCAGTGTCCATGTGTCAGGGCACGGCTGCGCCGCGCACGGTAATCAATGGCCCATTCGGCTATCACGCGGCGCTTCGCGAATGGGCGCAAAAGCTTAAAGTTGACCCCTATACCAACAATGCCGCACTGTCGGACAAGCTTGATGACTTCGCTGCCGCCAGCTTTGTCGGCAGCTTTCCGGTCAATATCACCATCGGCATAGTGGTGGCGCCGCTGTCCTATGCGGTTCAATTCAACCAGGCGGCGCAACTTGAGTCTTATCAGTTATCGCCCGGCGACATCGAAACCCGCAACGAAGCCAGGCTTAAAAAAATGGGCGTTGAGGGTCTTGCGGTGCGCATACTCTTCCGCAACAGTTATTTCACACCGACGCTGCAAACGTCGCTGGTGCTCGCCCTCGAATCGCTGGGCAATATCCCCGGGCACGCCGAGGTGATCGCATTCGCCTCCCGGGCAGCTTCAGACATCGAGGCGCGATATGTCATCAACTCGGTGTTGTTGCTCGCCCGGCATGGACGAGAGGGCACGCCAATCATCAGTGTGCGCGGTGCAGGCAACGTCATCGCCGGCGCAACGGCTGACGGCAAGCTGATCGTTCCGATGCCGATGGACTACATTGCATGGATCAAGCCGGTCGAGGATTTTGCGCGCCGCGCGGACTTGAACGGCTCGGAGCGCTGGGTGCTGGTTGCCGGCAAAGTAACGCCACAGGCGATGCAGGAACTCACCAATCTTGGCTGGCATGTGGCTGATAACATGGCAACTGCCCGATAGCGTCGTTATAGAAAGGAATATAGTTTCCCGTCACGGAAAGCATCTGGTTGCCTTCAGTAAAGACACAACCCTGAATTCGCGTCGTTCGAGTGAACAGGGAGGGGTATAGGATGATGCATATTGCCAAAAGCCGATGGGCTTCCTATTTCGGAGCCAATGCCAGTGCTTGTGGCGAAATAACCCGCCGTACAGTTATAAATTCCGGCCCATCATGTATCGCCTTCAGCTTGTTAAAGCGAGCAATCCAGTCCTGGGCAATTTGATCTCCTTTGCTTGCAGCTTTCTGGTACCAGTAATGTGCTTTTTCGGGGCATGCATTGACCAAATACCCCGCGTCGTAACTAACCGAAACATTCCTCTGCTCCATGGCATCGCCAGCCTTTGCCTGCCTGTACGATTTCATAAACTCCGGGTGGGGTTTCTGTAATGGGTGCTCGTGATTATGGTCATCGGGAGCAAAATAGACATCTTCGCAATCGGATGTTGCGGCGATATTTTTGGTATTCCCGGGAGGGTTGGTGAGATTTGGCAGGTCGCCCGAACGTTGGGAATTGACATTGTCGTAAATGACCAGGAAGCGTTTTCCCGCGCTGCCGTTCTCTTTCACGATCACCGTGCGTCCACCTTTGGCGTAAGCCTGTGGCGGGATAAATGCCAGTGCCATCAAGATGATTCCTAATTTTACTGTGTTACAAAGCGCTGAAGGGCTCATTGCGGCGTTAAAACCGGATGTTACTGCTGTCTTAACAGTTTGATAAAGGCATCGTAGAACTCCGCCAGCGTTATCTCGATACCATCCCGAAAGAATCGCGTAGTGGAGGAAAAATATAGATGCCCGTCGATTTTGAATTTTTCGCTCATATTTGCGGCCCCTTATATCTTGTTTGAATATCCAAGCAGCTACTAAGTCGCAAATTGATATCGGCAAATAACGATAAAACTTTAGGCCATCTCAAGGCGGTGGAATAGAGATCGATCAAGCAACGGAATCGCCAAATCTTATCTTTCAAAAGAATGTTAGCCATGCACGGAATGCTGTCCTTGCAGGAAATTCAGCGAAAAACCACTCTGTCTGATCAACCGTTCATTCTCTGATTTCAACCGCTCATCCGGATTTTTGCACCTTCCATCATTAGTCCGCAGATCGGACGAATGACCATGGCATTTCGCCTTGGTATTGGTTAAATTGCACTCAATTCAACAATGTTTCAGAAGCTCGATGCCCAGTTTTGGATTCTATGTAACACAGTAGAAAATTCTCCTCCTACTAGGTGCAATACCTAGTTTCTCGGGGCAGGTAGCTGCCCCGTTTTTTTTGCTGGCCAAAAGAGGTATGCCGAGCGAAATCCTGCCGCCGCCAAGCGGATGCGCAAGGTCATTGAAGAAGCGGCACACTCCCCGATTGCATCACCCATCAAGCTCGGGCGCAATAGGATGTTACCGAACCGCTTTGGACTATCTGTTTACCTCAACACCGTGTATTTTCTTGGTTTTACGGACTTTGTTGGACGAGTTAGGATGCTATTGGGGCGTGTCAGTCGAAAAGTCGCGAGCAAGCCGCGCCGTTACTAGATTTGTATTTTCTGCTTTAAAAATATACCGCCGATTATACCGCCAAAAATTTCCAGTTCGCTTGCATCCAATTGTCAGGCGCTAGGAACTTGGCCTAAGGGATTTACGGATTTCGTTACGGGTGTGACTTTACGAGTGCAAGGCGCGGAGCGCTGCTTCCGGCTCCTTATCAACAATCATCAGCAATGCGGCGGCAGCGCCAGTGGGGTGGCGGCGATGCTGTTCCCAGTTTCTGAGCGTTGCTACTTTTACACCGATCAGTTGAGCAAATTCGTTCTGGCTCAATCCAGCTTTAGCGCGCACGGTCTTTGCGTCGGGAGTGCTGATTTCTGTTACTCGCCCAAGCGCAAGTTCGCCATGGCGAATTGCCACCGCTTCTTTCAAGCCTTGCTTGAGGGATTCAAGAAGTGTTTTGTCCATTATCTATAACTCCTTTATGAGGTTGCGCAAAATCGCGGTTTCTCTGTCTGTTAGATTGTCCTTTACGCTTTTGGGATAGGCTACGAGCATGAAAATCTGGTTATCTTTCGTGATCCAGTAATAGATCACCCGTATGCCACCGCTTTTACCTGTCCCGGCTCGTTTCCAGCGTAATTTGCGTATGCCACCGCCATTTTTAGAGCTTATCCGTAAATAATATGATACCCTGCTTTGTATCAAGTGGGGGGTATAAAGTTATGCGTTTACGCAACACACTGTATCTCTGCTTCGTCGGTGCGCTCCTCGCAGCCTGCGAAACCAAGCCGGTTCGACCTTCCGACAAGCACATTCAACAGCCGCCCGATCAAGCCATTTCCACCGGCAATATCCCGCAACCCATCAAGCAAAAAATCGTATTGCCGCCGCCGACACCGCCGTCGAAAGCTGAAATTTACAGTGTGGTGGTCACCAATGTGCCGGCGCAGGAAATTTTGTTCGCGCTGGCACGCGACGCAAAAATCAATCTGGACATACACCCCGGCATTCAGGGCAGCGTCACGCTGAACGCCCTCAACCAGACGCTGACGCAAATCCTCACGCGCATTTCCAGACAGATCGATATGCGCTACGAACTGGACAATGGCAACCTGATCGTAATGCCGGATACGCCCTACCTGCACAGCTACAAGATCGACTACGTGAACATGGCGCGCGACTCGGAAAGCGCTATCGTAACCAGCGCGCAGGTTACCTCCACCACCGCTTCTTCCGGAACGGGCAGCGGGACAAATAATTCGTCGATCAGCATCAAGGACAGTTCCAAAAACCGCTTCTGGGAAACATTGACCCAGAACATCAAGGACATCCTGCATGAAACCGACAAGGTTCTGCCCGAAGGTTCCAGCGAAACATCTGTGCAGCAAGTCCGGGCGGCCAGCAGCACCGGCATCGGGCTTCAACCGGCAACAGCCAATAAGAAATCCGTGGCTGCGGCCAGAGGCGGCATCGAGAACAGCCCCAACCCGGTCAGCGTCGAAGAAGGCGGAACCACGGTCACGCGACACAGCACTTTCCGCGAAGCCGCCTCGGTGATTGCCAGCCCGGAAACCGGCCTGATCACCGTGCGCGCCACCGCGCGGCAACATGAAAAAATCCTGGAATTCATCGACCAGGTGATGAACAACGCGCGCCGCCAGGTGATGATAGAAGCGACCATCGTCGAAGTGCGCCTGAACGACCAGTACCAGCAAGGCATCAATTGGTCGGCACTGATCAAGGCGGGAGGCAAACAGTTCAAGTTGGTGCAGCGCAGCGCGGGGCTGCCTTCCGGGGTCGGCAATGGCGTGTTCGGCATCATCACCAACCCGACCGCCGCCACCATCGGGTCGCAGGTGTCTTTGCTGGAATCCTTCGGCGATGTGAAGGTGCTGTCCAGCCCGAAACTCAGTGTGCTCAACAACCAGACGGCGATCATCAAAGTGGTGGACAACCTCGTCTATTTCACCATCGCGGCCACGACGGTGACCAATCAGACAGGTTCGCAAACCAATTACACCAGTTCGCCGACCACCCTGCCGGTCGGATTCACCATGAGCGTTACGCCGCAGGTCAGCGAAAACGATAGCGTGCTGTTCAATCTGAAGCCCGCCATTTCGCGGGTCACCGGCTATGTCAACGACCCCAATCCGGATCTGGCGCGCGCGGGGGTCGTCAGCCGCATTCCGCAAACCCAGACGCGCGAAATGGAATCGGTGCTCAAGATCGAAAACAACCAGATCGCCGTGATGGGCGGACTGATGCAAGACTCGGCAAGCAACCTCACCGACGCTGTGCCGGGGCTATCCAATATTCCTTTTGTCGGCGAACTGTTCAAACAGCGCAACGACAATACCGAAAAAACAGAACTGGTGATTTTTCTGCGCCCGGCGGTCATCAAGAATGCCAGTATAGACGGAGATTTCAGCGCGTACCGTGAAGCGCTGCCAAACCGGAATTTCTTCAAGGAACCCGGTGCCGCACCCCGCAAATAGTCTGATGGGTGCCGCGCTGGCAACGGCAGGCATTGCCGCACCTGCAAGTTTTAACACTAACCGTAGGGTGGGCTGCGTCCACCATGCCTGTCCTGAGCCCTTCGACATTGCTCAGGAGAGCCCTGTCGAAGCGGTCTGGCAGAGCCCGACCTGCAATTGGTTCCGGTTTGGCCCGGGCAAGTAAACCAGATATGAGCCTGCTACTGGACGCCCGCAAAAAGCAGCTAGCGCAAGGCGGGCATGGCAAATATGCCGGGTTTGAACTCAGCCTGGAAGAGCAGCCGAACCCGGCGGCGGCAGCGCCGGATATGCAGCAGATTAGAAATATTCGGAGCGCGGGGCAAAATTTGTTCAGCGTGAAATCGCCCAACCCATCGGCTTCGCATACAGACATCAACCGCAATTTGCTGCTTACCTTGTGCGGCACGATTTTGTTACTTGCCGCAGGTGCGGGTTACTATTGGCATGACAATCCCATGAGCGGCGCCCAGTTGCCGCATCCGGACATGAGCGCGCCGCTTCCGCGGCCAGTATCTTCTGCCGCACCGGCAGAACCCAAAGCACGAAATACTTTTGTCACAGAAACTGCCACAACCGATTCCACCGGCAGCACCACGAAACCACTATTGGCCATAACCGCTCCACCGGTTAAAAACAAGGCGCTACCGGCGCTCGCGCCACGGGAAAACAGCACGATACGCATTGAGCGGGGGGAAACCGGCCTCGTCGACCCGTTGCTCGACAATGCCTATCTTGCTTATCGCGACGGCAATCTGGGCGTGGCACAACAACTATACCGGGAAATGCTCGACAGGGATGCGCGCAATACCGATGCCTTGCTGGGTTTGGCCGTCATCGCGCGGCAGCGCGGCGAGGATACGCTGGCATCGCAGTATTATTCCCGCGCGCTGGCGCTCGATCCGCGCAATGCGGTGGCAAATGCCGGAATGTCCGCTTTGGCTGCGGATGGCAGCAGCGAAAGCCGTTTGAAAATCCTGCTCGATGAGCAGAAAGACTCAGCCATCCTGCATTTCGCGCTGGGCAACCGCTACGCGGAGCAATCGCGCTGGGGCGAAGCACAGCAAACTTACTTCAACGCCTACACGCTGGAACCCGGCAACGCGGAGTTTGCGTTCAATCTGGCAGTCAGCCTCGATCACCTCGGCCAGAATAAATTGGCCGCGCAATATTACCAACGCGCGCTGCAACTGGATAAAACCGGCGGCGACCCGGAACCCGGTCCAAAATTCGATCATGCGCAAACCGAGCAGCGTGTACGTGAATTAACCCGCTGACGGTCATGGCAAGCGCGCTACCCCTGATGATGAAACTTGCCATGACCGTTCCCCCTATCCAACTTTCCCCCGCCCTGCGTATTTTCTCCCCAAGGCTTCATCAGCGTCTGCGCCACACCCAGATGATCGAGTATCCGCGCCACAACGAAATCCACGATATCCTGCACGCTCTGCGGGCGGTTGTAGAAGCCGGGGCTGGGCGGAAGGATGACGGCTCCGGCATGGGACAGCTTGAGCATGTTCTCCAGATGTATCGCGGACAATGGGGTTTCGCGCGGCACCAGAATCAATGTGCGCTTTTCCTTGAGCATCACGTCGGCGGCACGGGCGATCAGGTCGTCGCCGAGGCCGTTTGCAATCTTGCCGAGCGTGCCCATCGTGCACGGGCAGACCACCATCGCGTCACCGGGGTTGGAGCCGGAGGCCATCGGCGCGTACCAGTCGTCGCGCCCGAATACCCTTAACTCCCCGCTGAATTTTCCGAAACGCTCCGCGAACATCTGCCCCGCATCCTGCGGGCGGTTGGGCAGCGTGAAATCCAGTTCCTGTTTGGCGACAATCTGCGCGGCTTGGGAATAAACCAAGTGTACGCGCTGCCCGTCGCGCAGCAGGCATTCCAGCAGGCGTATACCGCAGGGCAGGCCTGATGCTCCGGTGAAAGCGACAGTGATGGTTTTCATAGGCAAATCGTTCGGTGGTCAGAGGGCATCATTATGCTGGAAAACCTGTTTATCGTATTGCACAAAAGCCAGAAGAACAGTTTTCCGCAGATTACACAGATTCACGCAGATTTGAACCCGGATAATCCATTAGTGCCGAATATCTATGTGGGAGCGGCTTTAGCCGCGATTGCGCTCCCACAAAGACAATGCTGCAATTGGAGGGCAGGCGAGTTTCTCTAATCTTACTGTGTCACATAGCGCTGAAGGGCGCATTGCGGCGTTAAAATCGGGCTCAAAATGCTCATTTACGCTATGTAAACTCCGCTTTTTCACCCGATTTTGCCTTGCACTGCATCCCTTGATCGCTATGTGACA
>JACREB010000208.1 GCA_016218475.1 Nitrosomonadales bacterium
TGTCACATAGCGATCAAGGGATGCAGTGCAAGGCAAAATCGGGTGAAAAAGCGGAGTTTACATAGCGTAAATGAGCATTTTGAGCCCGATTTTAACGCCGCAATGCGCCCTTCAGCGCTATGTGACACAGTAAGATTACGATACTACGATACAAAGCGCGATGCATCGAGAAATTTTTTGGTGGAATTTTTTCGCCATCAATAAAAATTCAGCCACCGAAAACACAAATCAAGGCACAACACTGAAGGGAAAAAATAATAATGACACGTTCGACAATCGCACAACGCCTTACGCTGCTGACGGCAGTGCCCGTGATAGCGCTGGTTTTATCTTCCAGCATGCTGGTTTGGGATAGCTTGAGCCGCTACCAGAGCGCAGGTCAGGCGCACGGCATCATGGAAATAGCGGTAGCTTCAGGCGATCTGATCCACCCCATGCAGATCGAGCGGGGCACCACGGCCGGTTTCGTCCAATCGGGCGGACAGAAGTTCGCCGATACGCTGCCGGGCGTCCGCGCCAAAACCGATGAAAAGCTGGCGGCTTACAGGCAACTGCTGGGAAGAACCGATACCGGTTCGATGCCGGGGCTGAAAAAGGCCATTGAAGAGGCCGGGCACAAACTCGACGGGATGGCCAAAACGCGCGAGCAGGCTACACAGCTTGCCATTCCCGCCCCGGAGGCGGCCGCTTTCTTTACAGGCGCCATCCGCACCCTTTTGGAGGTGATGAGCACCGCCGCCGAATACAACAAGGATCCGGCTATCGCGAAAAAACTATTGACTTACCACGCTTTTGCAAACGCCAAGGAGAACGCGGGGCAGGAGCGGGCATCGACCGTACCGGTGTTTGTCGCCAACAAGGTTGAGCCGGCCCAGTATCGCGCCATTCTGGGAAAAATCTTCAAACAGGAAGCTTATATGGATACATTTTCCAGTTCCGCGACCGAACCGGAAAGGGCGGCGCTGAAATCGCTGCTCGGCGGCGACGCGGAAAAAGATGTGCAGCGCATGCGCGGCATCATGGCCGAGCGTGTCATACTGGGCGGATTCGATGTGGATCCGGCCGTGTGGTTCAAGCGTAGCACCGACAGGATCAACGGCATGCACGAAATCGAGCAACTGCTCGCAAAAAATATCAATTCCGATGTCAATAATCTCCTGTCGTCCAGCCGCACGCTTTTGCTGATGCAACTGATACTGGCGGCGCTGGGGATCACGATTGCCGTGGCGGTATCCGTATGGGTGGCGCGGGGCGTGAACCGGCCATTGAAAGGCGTTGTGGACGCGATCGAGTACGTGGTTGCACAAGACGATTTTACCCGCGGCATACCCGAGGAAGGCACGGAGGAAACGGCGCGCGTCGGGCAAGCGGTCAATCATCTGAGGGAAAAATTCCGCAGCATCATTTCGCATGTTACCCGCTCCAGCGAAGGCGTTGCGGGCGCATCCAGTATGCTGGTCGCTTCAAGCCAGCAGATTAACCGGAGTTCGACCTCGCAGTCCGAGGACGCCTCATCGGCCGCCGCGTCCATCGAGGAACTATCGGTCAGCATCAGCGAGACTGCCGGAAATGCGCAAACTGCAGCAGAAATTGTGGCCAAGTCGCGCGCCGGAACCGCGCAGGTGCTCGCCACCATGGCAGAAGCGGTAAAAAACGTGAACGGCATCGCCGAGCTGATCCGGGAGTCGGACGCCAACGTCGGGCGGCTCGACGACAGGTCGAAAAAAATCGGGGGCATCATCCAGGTGATCAAGGAAGTTGCCGACCAGACCAACCTGCTGGCGCTGAATGCCGCAATCGAAGCGGCGCGCGCCGGCGAGCAGGGGCGGGGTTTCGCGGTGGTGGCGGACGAGGTGCGCAAACTTGCCGAGCGCACGTCAAAAGCGACCGAAGAAATCGCATCGCTCATCGGCGATATCCAGAGCCACATCGGCGAGACCGTCACGGGAATGCGGCAAGCCAATACCCAGGTCGCGGAAAGCCTTGTGCTCGTGGGCAAAACGGAAGCCGCGCTGCACCGCATAGGCGACGACTCCGGCGAAGTGGCGAACAATGTCCACAGCATCGCCGATGCGATACGCGAGCAGGATTCCGCCATCCATCAGGTTGTGGCGAGCGTCGAAAAAATCGCGCAGATGTCCGAGAAAAATTGTGCGGTGACCGCGTCAAGCAGCGATACGGCAACACAGCTCGACAGATTGGCCGACGCGCTCAAGGAGTCGGTGGCTCACTTCAAAGTGTAAGTTTAACGGGTCGGACTGATTGTAGGTCGGGCTATGCCCGACATGGCGGGCAGAGCCCGCCCTACGTTACGCGGCGACCTGCTCCTCGCGCATCCGCAAGGCTTCTTCGATATCCACCGCCACCACGTGGGACACGCCTTTTTCCTGCATGGTCACGCCGATCAATTGTTGCGCCAGTTCCATGGTGATCTTGTTGTGGCTGATGAACACGAACTGGGTGTGCTGCGACATTTTCTTGACCAGCTCGCACAGCCGCTCGGTGTTGGTGTCGTCGAGCGGCGCATCCACTTCGTCGAGCAGGCAGAACGGTGCGGGGTTGAGCTGGAACAGCGAAAACACCAATGCAATCGCGGTCAGCGCCTTCTCGCCCCCCGACATCAGGTGAATCGTGCTGTTCTTCTTGCCCGGCGGCTGCGCCATCACCTGCACGCCGCTGTCGAGAATTTCCTCGCCGGTCAACACCAGGCGCGCCTCTCCGCCCCCGAACAGCACCGGGAACAATTCCGCGAGATGCAGGTTGACCTGGTTGTAGGTTTCCATCAGCAGGTCGCGCGATTCCTTGTCGATGCGGCGGATCGCCTCTTCCAGCGTGGCCATCGCCTCGTTCAGGTCCGCGGCTTGCGCATCCAGGTAAGCCTTGCGCTCGGTCGCAGTTTGCAGCTCTTCAAGCGCGGCAAGATTCACCGCACCCAATGCCTCGATGTCCATATTCAGCCGGTTCAATTCGCTCTGCAGCGCATTCGGTTTGTTGTTGCCCCATTGCCTATTGTCATGCCCCAGCAGCGGCAATAACGCCTGTTCATCCACACCCTGCAACTGCTCCGCCCATTGTTCGAAATGCAGGCGCGCTTCCTGCTCCTTAAGGGTCAGCTCGCCGAGTTTTTCGCGTAGCGGGTTGAGTTTGTGCTCGCAGGCGAGGCGTTCCTGCTCAAGCTTTTGCAGGCCGACCGTGGCGTTTTCCAGCATGTTGCGCGCCTCGGCGAGCGCCTGCTCGGTAACCTGTCGTGTTTGCAGCGCCACCTGCAATTGCTGCTTGGCCGTTTCATCTTCGCCGCCCGACAGTTCTGCACGCAGTTGAACCAGATTCTGCTCGAATTGCGCCAGCGCATCGGTGATCTGCCGGGTGTTGTGTTGCAGGTCGGCGATCTTTTCCGTGCAGGTCTTCGCGAAGAAACGCGCCTCCTGCAATGCATGTTGCGCCTGTTGCGAGCGCCCGCGCTGCTCGCGCACCGCAATATCCTGTTGGTTTGCGTGGCGTTGCGCCTCGTCGACCTGCGCATGGAATGCGTCGATCCGCTCGCGCAATATCGCCATTTGTTCATTAATGTCGTGCTGCTGACGCTGTTCGCCTCCCAGTAAATCGGCCAACTCCTGCATTTCTTGCTCGATCTGCATGGTGCGTTCCGCGCTGCGCTCCAACGCCTGGTTCAGCTTGAGCATCTGCATTTGCAGGCCGTGCAGGCGCTGCTGCAACTCGTTGCCCGCGGTGCGCAGCGGCGCGATCTGCGCCTCGATGGATTGATAGCGCTGCTCGGCCTGCGCGACCTGTTCCCTGGAATATTCCGCGTTGCGGTTCTGTTCGGCCAGTTCCTGTTCCAGACGCTCGATCTCGCGCTGCCTCGCCAGCACGCCGTGCAACTGGCTATCCGGCGCGTGGAACAGCACGCTGTGCGCGCCGACCAGATGTCCGCCCGGGGTGACGAACCAGCCGCCCGGCGGCAACACCGCGCGCCGCGCATGAGCCTGCGCTACATCCGCCACCGCGTATACATGCGTCAGCCAATCGCGCATGACGGGCTGTATTTGCTCGTCCTGGCATTGCACGTAACCGAGCAACGGCGTCAGTACAAAACCATCCGTTCGCCCTGAGCTTGTCGAAGGGCTTTGCGTAAACTCAGGATGTGCTTCGACAGGCTCAGCACGAACGGTAGAAGAGGATGCTTCCGGCGCAAACAGCGCCAGCTTCCCCGGCGGCGCATCGCCCCAAGCGGCGGCATCGCCCAATGACGGCATGGCGATCGCGTTCAGCCGCTCGCGCAGCACCGCTTCCAGCGCGTCTTCCCAGCCGTTTTCGATGCTGATCGATTGCCACAGGCGCGGCAAGTTTTCGAGCTGGTGCTGTTGCAGCCAGTCGTTGAGGTTCTTGTCGGTGTCGATATGCCGCTGCAATTGCTGCAGCGCATCCAGCCGCGCCTCGGTCTGCGCCAGCACGCGCTCCTGCAACTGCAACGAAGCTCGCTGGTTGTTCCGCTCGCTGTCGGCCAGCGGCAATTGTTCCTGCAGGTTCGCCAGTTGCTGCGCTTGTTCGGCGCGTTCCGCCTCCACTCCGGCCAGTTGCTGCTGCGCCTGTTGCAGCGCGCCGTCATCTGGGCGCGGCAGGTTGTCTTTCTCCAGCAGCAGGCGCAGGCGGCGCGATTCCAGTTGCTGGACGTTTCGCTGCAAATGCTCGCGTTGTGTTTCGGCCAGTTGCAATTGCTGTTGCAGTTGCAGCTCTTCGCGCTGCAGGGCGTTGTGGCGTTCCTGGGCGATGCGCGCAGCCTCTTCGGCCTGCGGCAGATTGCCCCCCTCCAGTTGCGCGTGCTGCTCGGCATCGGCGACCTTGACGGCCGCGCCGTCCTGCTGGCGCTGCCAGTGCTCCAGCAGGGAATGGATACCCTGGCGCTGGTGCTTCTGCTGTTCGATCTGTTTCTCGGTGTTGACGATCTGCTGCGCCATGCGCTGGCGCTGCTCGGCGACATGCTTGATGTGCTGCTCCAGCCGTGCGATTTCGGCATTCGCGGTATACAGTTCACCCTGCTTGACGTGCAGCGCGTCAGAAAGCTGGTAATGCCCGCTGCGCGTGGTTTCAAGCTGGCTTTCGATATCGCGCAGCCGCGCGGTTTCCGCTTCCAGTTCGTTGCGGGTCTTCTCCATCGCCTGCGCAAACCTGGCGCGCTGCGTTTCGGCCTCCTGCTTCTTCACCAGCCAGAACAGATGCTGCGTGGTATCGCGTTGCGTTTCCAGCGCGCGGTACTGCTTCGCCACTTCGGCCTGCTCGGCCAAGTGCAGCAGTTGTTTGTCCAGTTCCTGCAGGATATCGCTGACGCGCAGCAGGTTGTCACGCGTATCGCCGATGCGCAACTCGGTCTCGCGGCGGCGGTCGCGGTATTTGGAAACGCCCGCCGCTTCTTCGAGGAAGACGCGCAGTTCTTCCGGCTTGGCCTCGATGATGCGCGAGATCATGCCCTGCTCGATGATGGCGTAGGCGCGCGGGCCCAGCCCGGTGCCGAGGAAGATATCGGTGATATCCTTGCGCCGCACATGCTGGTTGTTGATGTGGTAGCTGGATTCGCCGTCGCGCTGCAAGATGCGCTTGATCGATATTTCCGCGTAACTCGACCACTGCCCGGCGGCCTTGCCCAGCGAATTGTCGAAAATCAGTTCCACGCTGGCGCGCGACACCGGCTTGCGCTTGCTCGTGCCGTTGAAGATCACGTCCTGCATGGTCTCGCCGCGCAACGCGGAAGCTTTCGATTCGCCCAGCACCCAGCGCAGCGCGTCGATCACGTTCGACTTGCCGCAACCGTTCGGTCCGACCACGCCAACGATTTGCCCCGGCAGCGCGATGTGCGTGGGATCAACGAAGGATTTGAAACCGGCTAGTTTGATCTGGGAAAGACGCAATTGGAAACAATCTTAACGTTATAATTCCGCCTATTCTAACCGAAGCGGAACCCGGCACAAAATGACGACGCACCCCTCGAAAATTCTGGAAAACTTTCCCAATCCCAAGCCGGGACGCGATTACCATATCCACATGGAAATCCCCGAGTTCACCTGCCTGTGCCCCAAGACCGGCCAGCCGGATTTCGCCACACTGATCCTCGATTACATCCCGGGCGAAAAATGCGTCGAACTGAAGAGCCTCAAGCTCTACATCTGGTCGTTCCGCAACGAAGGGCATTTTCACGAAGATGTCACCAACCGCATCCTAGACGACCTGGTTGCCGCCACCGAACCGCGCTTCATGCGCCTGACCGCGAAGTTCTACGTGCGCGGCGGCATCTTCACCAGCGTGGTCGCGGAGCACCGCCAGCAAGGTTGGCAGCCGCAACCACTGGTAGATTTTGCGCAGTTTGAGGAACAATCGAATACGCAAGGATAATGTTCAAACTTGCGTCCCCCACTTTGCAAAAGGGGGGCTAGGGGGGATTTCCACAAACAACTCATGCAACCCTACCGAAAAGACCTGAAACCATACGCACGAAGCCTGCGCACCGGCATGACGGATGCCGAACAGCATCTCTGGCGAAGGCTCAGATGCAAGCAAATCGGCGGCGTACAGTTTTATCGGCAAAAACCGCTGTTGTCATTCATTGTTGATTTTTACTGCCCTGCCGCGAAGCTGGTAATTGAACTGGACGGCAGCCAGCATTTTGATGATGCCCTCAAAGCAAAGGATTGTGAGCGCGATGCCCTGCTTGCATCCATCGGTTTACACGTGCTGCGCTTTGATAATCGTCAAGTATTGCAAGAGACGGAGGCCGTGCTGGCGGGAATTCTTGAATGGGTGGAGAAGCGGAACCCCAATCCCCCCTAACCCCCCTTTTGCAAAGTGGGGAATTCACACAATGCAATCATCCATCCTGTGTGAAGGTGTTGAGCTTCTTAAACCTCACCCCACACCAGGTTATTTCTCCCAAAACGCGGGCTGCCTGTTGAAGCGCTGAACAGCCTTCCTCAACGCGGCAAACTGGTGGGACAGGTCGTGCGCGATCCAGCCCTTGGCCAGCGCAATCGCTTCCTGGTGCGCGGACAATTCCGGCATCGCCGCAATATCGCCGAGCAGGCGGTGCGCCACCGCCACATCGTTGATCTGCCCGAGCACTTCCTGCACATCGCTCAGCGCGGCGAGAAACGGTTTGGTTCTTTGGCGGTCATACAACGTGGAAAAAAATTCCGCACTGTATCTCAGTTTTTTGGCGAGGATGCGCAACGAGTGCAGCCGCGCGGCATCCTGAGTGTCCAGACGCTGGCCAGCTTGGGCGAATTTGCCGAACAATTTCTGCAAACGGTGCGCCGAAAAATCGCGCGCTGTCGGCATGACCTTTCCTTGCTGTTGCCAATACGGGCCGTTCATCCAGATGGCGAAGCGCAGCATCAACCGCTGCAATTCGTGCGCCTGTGCCGCACCGCGCAACGCCGCATAGCAGCCGTCACGCTGCCGCTCGCTGGCCGCCAGCAGCGCCTGCAGACCGGCATGGCCGGCCATGCGCGCGCACATCGGCTGTGCGATCTGGGCAATGAATACATCCCACTCACGGTTGCGCCCCAAGGCGACACACAGCGCCGCGACATCCTTGTTCAGCGCCGCCAACCGGTCGTCAGCGCATAATTTTTCGGCCATGCGCAGCACCACGCGCAAGCGGCGCAACGCCACGCGCATCTGGTGCAGATATTCCGCATCGTCGCTGCCCATCGCCCCGCGCAGGTTGCCCTGCAAATGTTGCAGGCATGACCAGATCAGCGCTTGCAGCGCATCCGCCAACGTGCCCTTTTTGGCAATATCTGGCGCCGTACCCTTGAGCGGTCTCTCGGCATATCCGGTCAACAGCCGGTAACCCTGTTCCGCCTTGCTGACCGCCTCCAGTTCGAACGGCACGATTTCCAGCAGTTCCAGCGCCAGATCGAACAACTGGGACGGCTCGCCGGATTTCAGCTCCAGCTCCAGCTCGCAGATCGGCGTGCTGCGCTGCTCGGTGCGCACCTCGCCGTGATCCATGCACAGCTCGATTTGCGCGCCCTGCCAGTCAAGCATGCGGCTGGTGCGGGAAAAATCGGTGACGAAAACCGGCTGCAATTTCTTGCGCAACGCCAGCGGCAAATGCTTTTCAAACTCCGCCACCTGAGACCCCGCATTTTCCAGTAAAGAAAAATCCAGCACCGCGCGGCTCACCGGCATCTCCCATTCGTTGCGCTGGTGCATCCCCGTCTTGACCGAGCAGCCGCCCTTCAGGGTTTGCAGCCATTGCCGCCCGGCACGGCGCAGGCGCAACGCCATTTCGGATCTGTGCAATTCGAGCTTCGGGGTGTCGAAATAGATGTTGTAGAGACGGCTGGTGGCCGGGCGCGCAAGCTGGTGCGCCCTGAGCAGCGGATGCCGTTTCAGTCTGGCAAGCTGCTCCGGGGCGATGCGCAATTTGAGTTCGGTTTCGACTGCCATGTCTGCCTCAAACAAAGCGACGGGTGTTTACTATAGCAGGCAATCGAAAATCGAATGCCGCTTGTGATGCTGCGAAATACGGCGTTTAATTCAAATTGCATAAGGGCATCTCTGGAAATTTCCTTAATGAAGGTTGTTCATGCCATCCATACTTCGCGCCATGCAGGCTGACATTACCACGCTCCAGGTCGATGCGATCGTCAACGCCGCCAATTCTTCGCTGCTCGGCGGCGGTGGTGTGGACGGGGCGATCCACCGCGCCGCCGGGCCGGAGTTGCTGGATGAGTGCCGCACGCTGGGCGGCTGCAAGACGGGCGAGGCGAAGCTCACCAAGGGGTATCGCCTGCCGGCAAAATTCATCGTTCACACCGTCGGCCCGGTGTGGCGCGACGGCAAACACGGTGAGCCGGAGCTGCTGGCTTCCTGCTACCGCAATTCGCTGCGCGTTGCCGCCGGCCATGGCGCACACAGCATCGCATTCCCGTGCATCAGCACGGGCGTCTACGGCTATCCGTTCGAACTCGCCGCGCGGGTCGCGGTTGATGCCGTCAACTCATCGCTGCCGCAACTCGATTCGATCCGCGAAGTGATCTTCTGCTGTTTTTCAGCAGGCGATCTCGCCGTCTATCGAAGGCTTCTCGATGCCGCTCCGGCCTGACCAACAAGACAGTTGCCATGAAGCGGCATAAGGCGTTTAATCTCGATTAAACAATAAGCAAGTAGCAAACAATCCCATGCCGATCTCGAACCTGACTGCCGCCGAGCTTCGTCTCACCATCGATCCCGCCACGCTCGGATTCGCCGACACTTCCGAATTGCTGGAATCTGCGCTGCCGTGGATCGGGCAGGAGCGCGCGGAAAAGGCTGCCCATTTCGGCCTCGGTATGGATCAGCCGGATTACAACCTGTTCGTGCTGGGCGAGGTCGGCAGCGGCCGCTCGTCGCTGCTCAGGCACGCGATGCAGGCGGTCGCCGCGGGCAAGGCGGTACCGCCTGACCTGTGCTATCTGCACAACTTCGACGTGCCGGAAAAACCGCGCGCGTTGCGCCTGCCCGCCGGGCAGGGACGCCTGCTGCGCCAGTTCATGGCACAGATGATGAAAACGCTGCAAGCCGAAATACCCCAGCATCTGGGCGGGCAGGACTTCAAGGCCGAAAGCGCGCGCATCGAAAAATCCTACAAGGAGGAAGAAGCCAAAGCCTACGCCGAACTTGAGGCCTATGCCGAAGCCCGCAGCTTCGCGATCCACCGCGAATCCGGGCATCTGCTGTTCACCTTGCGCGGCAAGAAAGGCCACCCGCTGACCGAAGATGAGGTGCTCGCCCTGCCGAAGGAACGCCGCGCCGAGATCACCCAGGCCGAACAGGAATTGCGCGCCGAGATCGACCGTTATTTCGAAAAAACTCGCCCGATGGAACGGGTGATGAACGAGGCGCTGGCGGCGTTGCGGCGCCAGGTGGTGAAGCCGCTGCTGGACCGCGAATTGCAGGAAATCCGGATCGGGCTGAAGAAGCAGATCAAGGATTCCGTCAAGCTCGGCGCCTATCTCGACCAGGTCATGCACGACATACTCGACAAGCTGGAACTGTTCAAGGCTTCCGACACCGATGACGACATCCGCAAGGAGGCGCTGAACAATGCGTTGTCGCGCTACCGCGTCAACCTGGTGGTGGACAACGACGGACGGAGCGGCGCGCCGGTGATCGTCGAAGACAACCCGCTGTTCCGCGCGCTGTTCGGCAGCATCGAATACCACACCGAAAACGATGTGCTGATGACCGATTTCTCGCGCATCCGCGCCGGCAGCCTGCACCGGGCGCACGGCGGCTTTCTGCTGCTGCATCTGCGCGACCTGCTGGCCGACGGGCTGGTGTGGGAAAAGCTGAGACGTTTTTTGCGTAGCGGGCGCTTGCAGATCGAGGAACCGGGTACGGCGTTCACGCCGATCGCGACGGTTTCGCTCGAACCCGAGGCGGTGGATGTCGAAGTCAAGATCGTGCTGATCGGCTCGCGCGAACAGTATTACGAATTGCAGGAAGGAGACCCGGAATTCGCGCGCCGTTTCCGCGTCAAGGTGGACTTTGCCGAAAGCTTTTCGTCCGGCGCCGAGACCCGCCGCGCCTCGGCCATCTTCGTCGCCCATACCTGCCGCGGGCTGGGGTTGCCGCATTTTTCCGCCGCCGCCGTGGCGCGCCTGCTGGAAAACGGGCATCGCGAAACGGAAGACCAGTCGCGCCAGAGCGCGATCTTCGGCCGCGCCGAAGCGCTGGTGATGGAAAGCGCCGCGCTGTGCGGCGCCCGCTCCGGCAAGCTGGTCGAAGCGCCAATTGTTGAAGTACAGGATGTGGAAGCCGCGCTGGCCGCGCGCATCCTGCGCCACGACTACCCGGATCAGCGTTTGCGCGAAGCCATCGCCAAGGGCGATGTGCTGATTGCGCTGCATGGCGAAAAAACCGGCCAGATCAACGGCCTGACCCAGGTCGACCTGGGCGATTACCGTTTCGGCTTCCCGGTGCGCGTCACGGCGCGCACCTATGCCGGAGAAGACGGCCTGCTCAACATCGAGCGCGAAGTGGAAATGTCCGGGCCGATTCACGACAAGGGCGTGCTGATCCTGCAAAGTTACCTGTCCGCGCTGTTTGCCCGCAACGCGCCGCTCGCGCTCAACGCCTCCGTCGTATTCGAGCAGGAATACAGCGGCGTGGAAGGCGACTCCGCTTCCTGCGCCGAACTGTATGTGCTGCTCTCGTCGCTGTCCGGGTTGCCGCTCAAACAGGGCATCGCGGTGACCGGCGCGATCAACCAGCACGGCGAAGTGCTGCCGGTAGGCGGGATCAACGAAAAAATCGAAGGCTACTTCCGCGTCTGCGCGACCGCCGGGCTGAACGGCAGCCAGGGCGTGCTGATCCCGCAACGCAACCGCCGCCACCTGATGCTGGGGCGCGAAGTCGCCGAAGCCGCCGCCAGGGGCCTATTCCACATCTACACCGCGGAGCATGCCGGCGAAGGCCTGGAACTGCTCACCGGCTTGCCCGCAGGCAGCGCGAACGATGCGGGCAACTATCCGCGCAACAGCGTGCTGGGGCACGCGCAAAAAACTCTGCTGGCCTACCGCCGCGCCTGTCAGGCCTCGGAACGCACCAAGAGCGAACGCAAGCGCTTGCATAAATAATACCGGACCCGGCTGCACAAAAATAAATCCTGAAATCTACCGCACACTTCAAATCAAAAATAGGTATAGAATAAAACCAGAATCCGGAGGTGACCGACCATGACTACATCCATTCCACAAACCCACCATAACCACGCCAGGGTAATTGAGCGCGCGGATGGTTTTTACTGGCAGGATAAAGTCACCGACGAATTGTGCGGCCCCTTCCCGACATTGATCGAAGCGATGCAGGACATGCAAGACCAGAGCGATACCGATTATGGAGAAGGTGAATCGCTGGCAGAGGCCGAAACGGATATCGGCATTTCCAACTGGGTAGACCCGGAAACCGGCGAAGCGTCGGAAGACTTGCAGTTGCACCTCAGCGACGAATAGCCGCACTGTCACGCCAGCCCCTATCACCTCCTTCTCCCGCCGTAGGTTGGGCACGCTGCGCCCTTCGACAAGCTCAGGACAGGCTTTGCCCAACCTACAAAAAATCACCCGGCAATTGACGCAACGGAAGGACGCGTAATGAGCAACCTCATCGTGGTCAACAACCCGCGCGACTGGCCGCTCGACATTCCCGGCGTGACCGTCGTGCCCGCGCGCGCCTATCTGACCGACCCGGCCTATGGCGGCGACCGCATGGCGCGGGTGTTCAACCTGTGCAAGAGCTACCGTTACCAGACGCTCGGCTACTACGTCTCGCTGCTCGCCGAGGCGCGCGGCCACAAGCCGCTGCCGCGCTCGAACACCATCGAAGACCTGCAATCGCAGAACATGGTGCGGCTGCTGACCGAGGGGCTGGACGACCTGATCCAGAAATCGCTGGCGCCGATCAAGTCGGATACCTTCGAGCTAGATATCTACTTCGGCCACAGCGCGGCGAGCCGCCACGAACAGCTCAGCCGCCAGCTTTTCAACCTGCTGCATGCGCCGCTGCTGCACGCCGAATTCAAACGCCGCGACCAGCATTGGCGCATCCGCAGCGTGCGGCCGATCGCCGCCAGCGACATTCCGCCCCAGCACCAGGAATTCGCGGTACAAGCCACCACGGAATATTTCACGGGCCGCAGGCGGCACACAAAAAAACGCGTCGCGCCGCGTTACAACCTCGCCATCCTGCACGACCCCGCCAACCCCGAACCGGCCTCCAACACCAAGGCATTGCACAAGTTCGAGAAGGCGGCGCAAGCGCTGGGCATGCACGCGGAATTCATCACCAAGGCGGACTACGGCAGGCTCGCCGAATTCGACGCGCTGTTCATCCGCGACACCACTTTCGCTAACCACTACACCCACCGCTTCTCGCGGCGCGCCGCCGCCGAGGGGCTGGTGGTGATCGATGATCCGGGCTCCATCCTGAAGTGCAACAACAAAGTCTATCTCGCCGAGATACTCGCGCGGCACCGCATCCCCGCACCCAAGACGCTGCTGGTACACCGCGACAACGTCAGCCGGATCATCCCCGCGCTCGGCCTGCCCTGTGTGCTCAAGCAGCCGGACAGCTCGTTCTCGCTCGGCGTGGTGAAAGTGGAAACAGAACAGGAACTGCCCGCAATAGTGAACGGCCTGCTCGACAAATCGGAACTGATCGTCGCGCAGGAATTCCTGCCCACCGAATTCGACTGGCGCGTCGGCATCCTCGACCGCCGCCCGCTGTTCGTCGCGAAATATTTCATGGTTCCCGGCCACTGGCAGATCATCCTGCACGGTGACCAGCAACACGATTTTGTCGAAGGAAAAACCGAAGCGCTGTCGGTCGGCGAAGCGCCGGATCGCGTCGTGAAAATCGCGCTCCGGGCGGCCAACCTGATCGGCGACGGCTTCTACGGCGTGGACATCAAACAGGTCGGCAAGCGCCTCTACATCATCGAGATCAACGACAACCCCAACGTGGACGCGGGCAACGAAGACAGCGTGCTCAAGGACGCCCTGTACCGCGAAGTGATGGGCGTATTTCTCAAACGCATCGAAGCGCGCAAGCGCGGCACGGCGCGGTGAGCGCCCATAATAATTCCATGAAACGCAATTGACGGGTTTGCAGGTGCGAATTCATTCGCACAAACAGCAACTGTTCCCCGGCATCGTAGTGGTCAACGTCCTCGCGCTTGGCTTCGGGCACACACAGCACGCCGCCGCGCTTATCCTTCAACAGGTAATCCGCACGGCCACTGCCGGTATTCAGTTCGAGTTGAACCCGCGAATTGCGGCCTCAAAGGTTGGTGGCCGCGATTTTCGACCACATCGGTTTTCTCACCCGTACATGCGCACGATGCTGAGGTCGGCGGCAACCAGCCGGTTGGTCGTGGAGCGCAACAGGGATTTCACGAAGCGCAATTCGCAGTCGGCGCCCAGTTTTTCCAGCGCCTCAAACGTGAACTCGGCCACTATCGCGTCAGACGTGGTTTCCAGCGTGGCCTGGCGGTTGGTTCCCCGCAGGATGTAGGCCATCTCGCCGAAGAATTCTCCGGTCTTGATGGTGTTGAGCAGGCGGCCCTGCTTGGTGACCCTCAAGGCTCCGGAGGCCAGAATAAACATGCTCTGGCCCGGTTCGTCTTCGCGCAGGGCGACGGCGCCCGCCGGCAGTTTGCGCCATTGGCTGGCCTGGACGAGTTCCCATATTTCCGGATCGGGGAATTCGTTTAACTCGTGCATGCTGCGCAGTATGCCGAATTTTTCGCTATCGGATATGTCCTGCTCGGACATGCCGAGCCGCCCCAGTTTTTCAATTTCGGTTTTAAGCTCGGTCCAGGTGGAATAGCGGTCTTCCGGGCTTCTGGCGATCATCCTGAGGATGATCTTGTCCATCTCGGGGGGTACGCCGATGCGGCGCTTGCCGGGCGGTTCAACCGCTTTGATGGAGATGTTGTAGAGCAACTCGACCAGGGTGTCGCCCTCGAACGGCAGCCTTCCGGTAAGCAGTTCGTATGCGACGATGCCGAGCGAGTACATGTCGCTGAGATGGGTCACGGAATCGCCCTTGATATGCTCCAGCGACATGTATGAAGGGGTGCCCGATGTCACCGCCTGCGTGATCTGTTCCTTGTAAAACACGGAGGAGCCGAAGTCGGTGATTTTCACATTGGCGCCCGACACGACCAGGATGTTGCCGGGCTTGATGTCGCGGTGAACGATGCCTTGGCCGAACGCGTATTCGAGCGCGCTGCAGCACTTGTAGATGATCTGGATCACGTCCACGACGGGCAGCAGGTTGTCATGGTAGGTATGCCGCACCAGGCTGCCCCCCGGCACGTATTCCATCACGATGTACCCGCTATTTTCGGTTACGGATGCTTCCAGGATCGAGACGGCATGCGGGTGTGACAGTTTCCCGGCGAGCGAGGCCTCATTGATGAATTGCTTGCGGGAGGCTTCGTTGAACTCGCGATCATGAAGCACTTCTTTATCAATCATCTTCACGGCCACTTCGCCGCCTGTGAATGTATCCAGCGCGTGGTATACCCCACCCGTCGCGCCTATGCCGATCAGTTTGTCCAGCTCGTACTTGCCCAGCCTGTATGGCAAATCCATGTAGGGAACCTCTAAACCGGCCGAGCCGGTGCCGAAAAATTTTCGCAGGTTAAATGGAACGGCATCATTTGCGGCAATCGCATGTGGGCGCGCATGATTCCTGGCTCTCGCGCATTGCCCGTTCGTCGAACAGAATGCTGGAGAGTATGCCCACCCCGTGCCTGGTAAAGGCATAAAACGCTGCCGGGTTTGATATTACATGATGGGCTTTCAGGCCGGCGAATTCTTCGGCATTCAGCCGGAACACGGAGCCTTCCGGGAATAGCCCGATGTTGCGTTCGACGGCCTGATCCACCGCCTGCGGCTCGATCCCGAACGCTTCGGCCAAGTCTATGCCGTGCATGACATTCTGCCCGCGGATGAAAAATATATTCGGTTCGAAAGGCTCTTCGGAAGCGGCTGGTTGGCTGTCTGTCATTGTTCGTTTCTCTTGAATCTTACTGTGTCACAAAGCGCTGAAGGGCGCATTGCGGCGTTAAAATCAGGCTCAAAATGCTCATTTACTACATGTAAACTCCGCTTTTTCGCCCGATTTTACCTTGCACTGCATCCCTTGATCGCTTTGTGACACAGTAAGATGAAGCATTCTACATAATCCGCGGTGCAATTTGTGCGAACTGAATCAGTCAAGCATGGATTCCGCAGGGCGATACGCCAGCCCGAACGCCTCGGCGACTTTCCTATGCGTCACTTTTCCGCCGATGATGTTGAGCCCGTTCAGCAGCGCCGGGGATTCCTTGAGCGCTTGCCGGTAGCCCTTGTTTGCCAGTTGTAGCACATAGGGCAGCGTCGCGTTGGTCAGCGCCAGCGTCGAGGTGACCGGCACGCCGCCGGGCATGTTGGCAACGCCGTAGTGGATGACGCCGTCGACGATGAAGGTCGGGTTTTCGTGCGTGGTCGGGTGCATCGTCTCGACGCAGCCGCCCTGGTCGATGGATACATCGACGATCACCGCGCCCTGGCGCATCGTCTTGAGGTCTTCGCGGCGGATCAGTTTGGGCGCGACGGCGCCGTGGATCAACACCGCGCAGATCACCAGGTCGGCGCTTGCGATCCGCTCCAGCAGGTTGTGCCGGTCGGAAAATATCAGTTGCACATTGGCGGGCATCACATCGCTGAGATAGCGCAGCCGCTCCAGCGAAACGTCGAGCAGCGCGACGCTCGCACCCAGCCCGGCAGCCATTTTTGCCGCATTCACGCCGACCACGCCGCCGCCGAGAATCACCACTTTGGCGGGCGGCACGCCCGGCACGCCGCCGAGCAGGATGCCTCGCCCGCCGTAGAGTTTTTCCAGGTATTTCGCGCCCTCCTGCACCGCCATGCGCCCGGCCACTTCGGACATCGGCGTCAGCAGCGGCAGTTCGCGCGACGGCAGCTCGACCGTTTCGTAGGCGATGCACACCGCGCCGGATACCATGTGCGCGCGGGTCAATTGCTCGTTTGCGGCGAAATGGAAGTAGGTGAAAATAATCTGGCCGGGCCTGATGCGCTTCCATTCCTGCTCGATAGGTTCCTTCACTTTCACGATCATATCGGCTGCCGCCCACACCGCATCGGCATCCTTTGCGATCTGCGCGCCGACAGCAAGGTATTGCGCATCGCTGAACCCGCTGCCCAGCCCCGCGCCCGTTTCCACGATGACCGTGTGCCCCGCCGACACCAGCGCCTCCGCCCCTGCCGGAATCAGCGCGATGCGGTTTTCGTTGGTCTTGATTTCTTTTGGTATGCCTGTTTTCATGGGTGGTTCTTGTAATTTATGAGATTAGGAAGTTGTCTTTACGTATCTTGCCTCCGAACAGAGTATCTACAACACCACAGGACGATCCGGCATTTCATTGGGTTTGCCGCTGCGTGCCGGGAAATGGTGCGCCAGATGTTCGCCCACGGCACGGATACCGGCAAGCGTGCCTGCTTCGAACTGCCCCTCGCGAAACGCCGCTTCCATCTCGCGGCAAATCGTTTCCCATACTTCTTTGCCGAGTCTGGCATGGATGCCGCGGTCGGCGGCGATCTCGACATCGCGGTCCGCCAGCAGCAAATAAATCAGCACGCCGTTGTTGTGTTCGGTGTCCCAGACGCGCAGCTCTGAAAATATTTCGATGGCACGTTCCCGCGCCGTCTGTCCCGAGAGCAGCGGCGACAGGTCGAGTGCAGCCTCGACCACGAAACGGATTTGCCCGTCGTGTTGCGCCTCGGTTTCGCGAATGGTTCGTTCGATCGCATCCAGCGTGCGCGACGGAAAGACGCGGCGTACCGCCGCGCGGCCAGTGGATAGGTGCTGTATCACTCGTTTGATATCCATGTCACCATCGCCCCGAAGCACCGCCGCCGCCAAATCCCCCGCCACCGCCGCTGAAGCCTCCGCCACCGAAACCTCCGCCTCCACCGAACCCGCCATGACCGAATCCGCCACTACCGTAACCGCCAGAACCGCGTCCTGCGCTTCCAATTAGCACAAAAACAAATACAAACAGCCCGGCCATCAATGTAACCAGCAACGGCAAAGCTACCAGCCAAGCCACTGCCCCAAGTCCCACACCTGCCAGTATTGCAGCGGGTAGCCGGCCAATCAACGCGCGCAATATACCTGCCATGGCCAATACCCCGAATGCGGTATACAGGAATAACTGAAAGTCCATTTCAAATTTTCCGCTTGCGGCGGCACGCTTCGGTGGCGGCAGGGGTTCTCCATCAACTACTCGCATCATCGCCGTTATGCCGGCCTCGATGCCCGGATAAAACTCGCCGCGCTTGAAATGCGGCACGATGGTTTCATCGACGATGCGTTTCGCCGTGGCATCGTTCAGCACGCCTTCCAGGCCGTAGCCCACTTCGATGCGCAGCGCGCGGTCATTCTTGGCGACAAGCAGCAAGGCGCCGTCGTCCACGCCCTTGCGGCCCAGCTTCCACGCCTCGACGACGCGTATGCCGAACTGCTCGATGGTTTCCGGTTGTGTGGTCGATACGATCAACACCGCAAGTTGCGCGCCTTTCTTTGCTTCGAATACGGCGAGGCGTGATTCCAGCGTTTGGATTTGTCCCGCATCCAGCGTGGCGGTGAGGTCGGTGACGCGCCGGGCGAGCGGCGGCACGCTTACCTCTGTTTGTGGCACCTCGGCCTGCGCCGCCCCAATCAGCAACAGCGCAAGCAGGAAAATTTGCGCTTCTGTTTTCAGGAAACGCCGAATAAGTCCGTTCGCCCTGAGCCTGTCGAAGCCTGTCCTGAGCTTGTCGAAGTGGGGCTGGCGACCTAACACATCAATTGTTAGTCTTACTGTGTCACAAAGCGCTGAAGGGCGCATTGCGGCGTTAAAATCAGGCTCAAAATGCTCATTTACTACATGTAAACTCCGCTTTTTCGCCCGATTTTGCCTTGCACTGCATCCCTTGATCGCTTTGTGACACA
>JACREB010000206.1 GCA_016218475.1 Nitrosomonadales bacterium
GTGGGTCAAGCAGGGATGGGCGGCTTGCCGTTGCCGCCCAACTCGCAAAAAGCGGAGTTTACATGTAGTAAATGAGCATTTTGAGCCTGATTTTAACGCCGCAATGCGCCCTTCAGCGCTTTGTGACACAGTAAGAATAACCGGAGAGCATTTATATGACCGCACCAGTTTCGTTAAGAGAAATCCCGCAGCACAGCATCTTCCGCAAGGGCGACCCCTTCGTGCTGTTTGGCGAACTCTTTGGCCGGGGTTACGCCAACGGCCTGGTGAACGAGGCGCGCAAGGCGGGGATGACGATCATCGGCATCACCGTCGGGCGCCGCGACGAGAACAACGCGCTGCGCGCGCTGACAGACGAGGAGCTGACCACCGCCGAGGCCAATCTGGGCGGGCGCATCATCAACGTGCCGCTGATGGCAGGTTTCGATCTGGACGCCCCGGCAGGCGAGCCCACCCCGACCGACCTGCTCGGCGATATGACGCTCAAGAGCTGGCAGGACGACAAGCTCGACTGGCAAAAAATCGAAAAGTGCCGCGAAGTCGGCGTGAAGCGCTTCAGGGGTTCCGTCGCGAAAGTCATGGCCGAACTGGACGGCATGATCGCCGGCGGCAGCAACGTGTTCTTCGCGCACACCATGGCGGGCGGCATCCCCAAGGTCAAGGTGTTCCTGGCCATCGCCAACCGTATCTACAAGGGGCGCGGCGAGCGCTTCATGTCTTCGCGCGCGCTGCTCGACAGCGATCTCGGCAAGCTGTGCCTGATGAATTTCGACGAGGTCACCGCCAACACCTTCCAGCACCTGATCGAAGGCAGCGCCGCGATCCGCGCACGGCTGGAAAAAACCGGCGGCCAGGTGCGCTACACCGCCTACGGCTACCACGGCACCGAGATACTCATCAATGGCGATTACCACTGGCAGACCTATACCAACTACACCCAGGGCTACGCCAAGATGCGCCTCGAACAAGTAGCGCGGGACGCATGGGTGCAGGGTATCAGGGCCACGGTATTCAATTGCCCGGAGATACGCACCAATTCATCCGACATCTTCGTCGGCGTCGAACTTTCGCTGTTCCCGTTGCTCAAGGCGCTCAAGAAGGAAGGTGGCGGAGCATGGGTAGAGGAGCAGTGGCAGGCCTGCCGCGACCTGCTGCTGGAAGGCACCTCGCTCGAGGCGTTGTTGCAGAAGATCAGCGACTACAATGCAAGCAGCGTGATGCAATCATTCCGCAATTTCGAAGCCTGGCCGATGGATAACTCCGCGGAACTGGCCGACCTGATGATCGGCACCTCCGAAGAAATCACCAATATGCACAAGGATCGCAAGGCGCTGGTAACCGACATCCTCAGCGCGCTGGTGCTGGAGGGAACCGGCCCGCTGATGTTCGTGGAAGCATCCGCCCCCTCCGCCCCGGTGCTGTGGCTCAATCACGACATCATCGCGAAGCAGCTTAATCGGATTCACGGTTGAGCGCGGAGTGATGATTCCCTTGCCATGATGTTATTGATCCCGAATTAAACGGGTCAGCATCGCTATTGTTTTATCTAAAACAAAAAAACGGCATCCGGTTTCATGGCTGGCAGCCCTTCGGCGCCCGAATAGCCGGACGTTTGCTGGCCGGGTCTGCGGCAGGATCGGCAAAGAGCCGGACACCGTGGTAAACCCACCAAGCCCTTAACGACCACATGCCATCCTCTTTGCAAATGCGCTGGAGAATTCGATCGGCAGCCTCCCTGAATTTGTCATTATCCAGTTCATTCTCCCGCATTAATTGGTAGAGGGCATCATGGACAAGCGCCCCGCGCATAAAGTTAAGGGTGTCGATGGTCGGGCCGGATGGGCCGTCCCATGCATACCCCTTTACCAGCGTTAAGTTGCCCCGCGTATCGAGGCGGATGAAAGGCGTGGTGATGTCCGCATCAGGCTGTATCTCGATGGGCAGGGAATAGGTTTCCTTGAGCTGGTATTTGTAGCCATCGTTGTATTCAATGCACTTCATTTGGCGCTCCTGTGTGCGAGGCATTGACGGGGCGGGTCAGTATCGCGATTGCGTTTGGATAAGCGTAGCGAGATAGCAACCTATGGTGCTTGCGCAAAGGAAGTGCAGTGAGATTGTCGGTCAAGTGATTCCCCTTTTAACCCAGATTGTTCATTAGAACAACACCTCATTGAAAAATAAGGGAAATCTCTAATGGATTCCATTAGAAACCCATTCAAAACAGGCGTTTTATGGCCTAATGGACAATCTGGGTTTAAACAAGTCATGCTGCTGGCGTTGTTTGCCGGTCACTTGTGCGGCGGATGCGATGCGCGCTTTCAGTTCTTCGGGGAGTTTCAGTGTGGTGGTGGCTGCCATGATGTTCTCCTTGCAAAAGTGTCACCAAAGTAACACCTTGATGCGGGCTGGTCAATTGGCTTGCGGAGGAGGGCGAATGTAGTGGTACGGGTATAATGTGCGCCTTTGTTTTAGTGCGTTTGGTTCGACAGGCTCACCACGAACGGCCTGATTAAATTTTCTCTGGAGTCATTTTGTTTAAGCTGATCGGTGCCATTGCGGGTTATTGGTTGTTCGGATTCTGGGGCGGGTTGCTCGGCTTTTTCGCTGGGTCGGTGATTGACCGGATGAGGGCGCTTGGCTCCGGCGGGGTGAATCCGTTGCAGAATGCGTTGCGCCAGGCGGTGTTCCTCGAGACGGTGTTCCTCTCGATGGGCAAGCTGGCGAAGGCAGACGGGCAGGTCTCGCAGGAAGAGGTCGCGCATGTCGAGCAGTTCATGCAGAAATTGGGCATGACTGCGGAACATCGCCAGCAGGCCATCGCGTTGTTCAAGCAGGGCGCTGATCCGGCGTTCGACATCTATCCGGCTTATCAGCGCTTCATATCGGTTTGCGGGAACACGAGGAATCTGCGGGAAATATTGCTGGCCTACCTGATCGTGTTGGCGCTGGCGGACGGGAATTTCCATCCGGCTGAGGAAGCGTTGCTCACCGAGCTGGCCGGGTATCTCGGCTATGGCCCGGTCGCGTTCAAGCGGATGATCGAGATGGTGCTGAACCAGTCCCACTTCGGCGGGGGACAGGCCAACGCCGCCGCAGCGCTGGACGATGCCTACAAGGCGCTGGGCGTGACCAAGGACAGCACCGACGCGGAGATCAAGCGCGCCTACCGCAAGCTGATGAGCCAATATCACCCGGACAAGCTGATGGGGCAGGGTATGCCGGAAGATATGATCGCGATGGCGACCGAGCAGGCGAAGGAGATTCAGCTTGCGCATGATTTGATCAAGAAGAGCCGGGGGGTTTGAGGGTGCCGGTGTCACAAAACAGGCTGCACGGCTGCGCCTAACCCAAATACAATACGCGCGTTGTCGCCGTTTTACGATGTCGGGAATATAACAAGGTCGGCTAGATGATTTTCAGGGAGAAAAACGCCATGAGCAAAAAGGCCTCGATATCCGGTAAATCAGAAAATCATCTTGTGGTCTTTCAGGAAAAGGCGATCCGTCGCACATGGCACAACGAGGAATGGTGGTTTTCTGTTGTCGATGTGTGCGGAGTGTTGACCGATAGCCCCGATGCCGGTGCCTACTGGCGGAAGCTGAAACAGCGGCTGGGCGCAGAGGGTAGTGAAGTCGTGACATTTTGTCACGGATTGAAACTCGAAGCTCCTGACGGTAAGCAACGTGTAACTGATTGCGCTAATACCGAAGGTTTATTCCGTATTATCCAGTCCATCCCCTCACCCAAAGCTGAACCTTTCAAGCGCTGGCTCGCGCAAGTGGGTTACGAGCGGGTGAAGGAAATAGAGAACCCGGAATTGGCCAGCGCCCGCGCTCGTGAGTTGTATCAGGCCAAGGGTTATCCGCAGGCTTGGATCGAGAAGCGGTTGCGTTCGATTGCCGTGCGCGGGGAATTGACTGACGAGTGGAAGACGCGTGGGGTGCAGGAGGGTAAGGAATATTCCATTCTCACTGCCGAAATCGCCCGCGCTACCTTTGGTGTGACGCCCGGTGCGCATAGTCGCCTTAAAGGGTTGAATAAGGTCAAGACCGGCAACAATCTGCGCGACCACATGACCGATCTTGAGTTGATCTTCACCATGCTGGGTGAGGCAGGCACCACGGAAATTGCGCGGCGCAAAGATGCGCAAGGTTTTTCTGACAACCGCAAGGCCGCCAAGGAAGGTGGCACCATCGCGGGCGATGCGCGCAAAGCCTTGGAAGCCAAGAGTGGGAAGCCAGTTGTGAGCAAAGAGAATTATTTGCAGCCGCCTTCAACTGCCTTGCCGCTGAAAGATACTGTTCCTGCGCTGCCCAACAAGAAAAAAACAGCCTCAAGGCAGAAGAAACCAAAGGGCGCTAAAGCGTGAGTGCTATGCGAAAATTAACGGATATAGAATGCATATTTCGTCTGCGTGGCTATAAAAAACAGGCTGCGCGGCTGCGCCTAACCCAAATACAATACGCGTGTTGCTCTAGTTTCCATTGCCGCAAATTCAAGACATAAGGGATATGCCGAAATGATAGGTCGCCTGACAGGAATATTGCTGGAGAAGAACCCGCCGCAGATTTTGCTGGATGTGCAGGGGGTGGCTTACGAGCTGGATGTGCCGATGAGCACTTTCTACAATCTGCCAGTGCTGCATGAAAAGGTGGTGCTGCACACGCAGCTCATCGTGCGCGAGGATGCGCATTTGCTGTACGGTTTTTTGAGCAATGAGGAGCGCGTCGCGTTTCGCCTGTTGCTCAAGATCAGCGGGGTCGGCCCGAAGCTGGCGCTGTCGGTGTTGTCCGGTTTGAGCTTGAACGATCTGGCGGTGGCGGTGGCGAACAAGGAAGCGGGCCGTCTCACCAAGATTCCCGGTGTGGGCAAGAAGACCGCCGAGCGGCTGTTGCTGGAATTGCAGGGGAAATTTGCAGTGACCGGCGGAGGCTCGGCGCAGGGCGCGGCGGTTGCCTCGTCCGGCAGCGATATTGTGAATGCGTTGCTGGGGTTAGGTTACAACGAGAAGGAAGCGGGTTGGGCGGCGAAACAATTGCCCAAGGACGTGAATGTTTCGGATGGCATCCGGCAGGCGCTCAAGTTGTTGTCGAAGGCGTGATTCATGCTCAACGACCCTCTCCCCAACCCCTCCCGGAGAAAAGCCCCCCTATCCAACTTTCCCCCGCAAGCGGGAGAAAGGGCAAACGAGAAATGCAATCGTTAATTTCTGCGGGAGAGGGACTATTGAGTGCGTAGGTTAGGCAAAGCGTAGCGTGCCCAACCTACGGTAAGGCTTTGTTGCACCGAAATGACAAGGAAAAATTTGTCGTTTTGTTGTGCCCGGTGCTAGAATGCGCGGCCTCGCAGGGAGACTTTAAATCAGTTGGCCACTGGTTCAAATCCGGGACGGCATGCCAGTTACTCTTACTGTGTCACAAAGCGCTGAAGGGCGCATTGCGGCGTTAAAATCAGGCTCAAAATGCTCATTTACTACATGTAAACTCCGCTTTTTTGCCCGATTTTGCCTTGCACTGCATCCCTTGATCGCTTTGTGACACAGTAAGATTACAAACGATCCTCCGGTAGCATCCATTTAGTTTCAATGCCGCTTTAGCTCAGTTGGTAGAGCAACCGCCTTGTAAGCGGTAGGTCGACAGTTCGAGTCCGTCAAGCGGCACCATGTGCCACAAGCAAAGCCGCCTACGGGCGGTTTTGTTTTTTGTCAGCGCCATATCGTGCAGTATTTTTTGGCGCGTGAATCCGATACGCGCGCGGCAATATTTCGGTAAAATCTCGCTCGCGCATCAATCACGGTGCGCTTTTCGTTCGGAAGAATATTTATTATGAAAATTCATGAGTACCAGGGTAAGGAAATCCTGCGCCAGTTCGGTGTGCCGACCCCGCGTGGCGCGGCTTGCTTCAGTGTCGATGAGGCGGTGGCTGCGGCAAAGCAGTTGGGCGGAAGCGTGTGGGTGGTGAAGGCGCAGATACATGCGGGCGGTCGCGGCAAGGGCGGCGGCGTGAAGGTGGCGAAGTCGCCGGAGCAGGTGCGCGAATACGCTGACCAGATTCTGGGGATGCAACTGGTGACGCACCAGACCGGCCCCGAGGGGCAGAAGGTCAGGCGCTTGTTGATCGAGGAAGGCGCACAGATCGTTAAAGAATATTATGTAGGCATGGTGGTCGACCGCAGCACGCAGCGCGTGGCGCTGATGGCGAGCAGCGAGGGCGGCATGGACATCGAAGAGGTCGCCGCGCATACGCCGGAAAAAATCCACAAGGTGTGGATCGATCCGGTGGCGGGATTGACCGATGCCGAGGCGAATGACGTGGCGCGCAAGATAGGCATACCCGAAGCGGCGCTGGGCGAGGCGCGTGCCTGCCTGCAAGGCTTGTACCGCGCCTTTGTGGAGAAAGATGCGATGCTGGCGGAAATCAATCCGCTGGTGCTGACGGCGGATAATCACGTGCGCGCGCTGGATGCGAAGTTCAATTTCGACAGCAACGCGTTGTATCGTCGCCCGGAAATTGTCGCGATGCGCGATCTGGATGAGGAAGACCCCGCCGAAGTCGAGGCCTCCAAATTCGACCTCAGCTACATCTCGCTGGACGGTGACATCGGCTGTCTGGTGAACGGTGCGGGGCTGGCGATGGCGACGATGGACATCATCAAACTGTACGGCGGCAACCCGGCGAATTTCCTCGACGTGGGTGGCGGCGCTTCCAAGGAGAAAGTCACCGAAGCGTTCAAATTAATGTTGAAGAACCCCAAACTCAAGGCCATCCTGGTCAACATCTTCGGCGGCATCATGCGCTGCGATGTGATCGCGGAAGGAGTGGTGGCGGCGGCGCGCGAGGTACATCTGAGCGTGCCGTTGGTGGTGCGCCTGGAAGGGACAAACGTAGAGCTTGGTAAAAAAATACTGGCTGAATCCGGCTTGCCGATCATTTCCGGCAGCGACATGGCAGATGCGGCGCAAAAAGTCGTTGCTGCAGCAAAGGGGAAATAATAATGTCTATTTTGATAAACAAAGACACCAGAGTCATCACGCAGGGCATGACCGGCAAGGTCGGCCAGTTCCACACCTTTCATTGCCGTGCCTATGCGAACGGGGCGAACTGCTTCGTCGCCGGGGTGAATCCGAAGAAGGCTGGCGAGAATTTTGAAGGTGTGCCGGTTTATGCTTCCGTGCTGGATGCCAAAAAAGCCACAGGTGCTACCGTGTCGGTGATCTATGTGCCGCCTTCCGGTGCTGCTGCCGCGATTGACGAAGCCGTCGATGCCGATCTGGATCTGGTGATCTGCATCACCGAGGGCATTCCGGTGCACGACATGCTGAAGACGCGCTACCGGATGCAGGGCAAGCGCACGATATTGATCGGGCCGAATTGTCCGGGGCTGATCACGCCGGATGAAATCAAGATCGGCATCATGCCGGGACACATCCACAAGAAGGGGCGCATCGGTGTGGTGTCGCGCTCCGGCACGCTGACTTACGAGGCGGTCGGACAACTCACGGCGCTGGGTATGGGCCAGTCTTCCTGTGTGGGCATCGGCGGCGACCCGATCAACGGCACGAAGCATATCGACGCGATGAAGCTGTTCAACGACGATCCTGAGACCGATGCGGTCATCATGGTCGGCGAGATCGGCGGCAGCGACGAGGAAGATTGCGCGCGCTGGATCAAGGGCAACATGAAGAAGCCGGTGGTCGGTTTCATCGCCGGTGTTACCGCGCCCGAAGGCAAGCGCATGGGTCACGCCGGTGCGATCATCTCCGGCGGACAGGGCGGCGCGAACGACAAGCTCGCGGTGATGGAGGAATGCGGCATCCACATCACGCGCAACCCGGCGGAGATGGGGCGCGTGATGCAGAAAGTATTGAGATAAAGACGCATTCCCCCCTTTGTGAAAGGGGGGCGAGGGGGGATTTGAACTTTGCGCGTATGAAAAATCCCCCTCAATCCCCCTTTTTCAAAGGGGGAGGTGGGTTGAATTCCACAATGAATTATTTGGGTTTAATCGAAAGCGAAATTTCGTAGGGTGCATGGAATGCGCCCCGCATAAGTGGTTGCCGTTTTGAAAGGGTAGTAATGCTTGAGATGTTTGCTACCCCGCAGTTCTGGGTGGATGTATCCAAGATCATCGTGATCGACCTGCTGCTGAGTGGCGACAACGCGGTGGTGATCGCGCTCGCCTGCCGCAACCTGCCGGAGGCACAGCGCAAGAAAGGCATCATGTTCGGCGTGGGCGGCGCGATCGGGCTGCGTATCCTGCTGACCTTTTTTGCGGTGACCCTGTTGTCGCTGCCTTATCTCAAGCTGGTGGGCGCGCTGCTGCTGCTGTGGATCGGCATCAAGCTGATCCTGCCCGAAGAGGAACACAGCGCGGACAACATCAAGGCCGATACGCGGCTGATCGGCGCGGTCAAGACCATCATCATCGCCGACTTCGTGATGAGCCTGGACAACGTGCTGGGCGTGGCGGCTGCGGCGCACGGCAACGCGTGGCTGCTGGTGTTCGGCCTGCTGGTCAGCATCCCGCTGATCGCGTGGAGCAGCCAGTTGGTGCTGAAGCTGATCGATCGTTTTCCGATCATTATTTATGCGGGCGGCGCGTTGCTCGGTTATGTTGCGGGCGAGATGCTGGCCAGCGAGGCGCTGTTCGCAACGATTGTCGAAACGCGCCATCACCTTCACTGGCTGATTCCGGTATCGTGTGCGTTGTTGGTGCTGATTATCGGTAGATGGTTGGCGCTGCGTAAGGCCATTGCCATGCCGGTGGTCGATCTGGTGGACGAGAGGGTGGATGCCGCACCGAATAATAGATTGTAAAGGGGAAGACGATGAAAATACTGGTTCCGGTGGACGGTTCAGCCAACGCACAGCGCGCGGTTGACTATGTGATCAATAATATTCCTGCGCTGAAAGAGCGCCCGCAACTGCTGCTGCTGAACGTGCAGTGGAACGTGGCGACCGGCAACGTCAAACTGTTCATCAACCAGAAGACCATCGACGATTATTACCGCGAACAGGGCATGGCGGCATTGCAACCGGCGCGTGCCGCGCTGGATGCCGCCGCGCTGCCCTACCAATACCACATCAGCGTCGGCACACCGGGGGAGGCGATCGTGCAATATGCCAGCGAGCAGGGCGCGGACCAGATCGTGATGGGCAGGCAGGGGCAGGGCGGTTTGCAGGCGTTGCTGCTGGGGTCGGTGGTACATAAGGTGCTGCATCTGGCGAGTTGCCCGGTATTGCTGGTTAAATAATGAGCAAGAGTAAAATTTTTTCATTGCCGGTCAGGGTGTATTTTCAGGATACCGATGCGGGCGGTGTCGTCTACCATGCCAGTTATGTAAACTTCATGGAGCGCGCGAGAACCGAGTGGTTGCGCACGCGCGGCTACAGCAACGCCGGATTGATGAAGGAATTCGGCTCGGTATTTGTGGTGCGTTCGCTCAGGCTGGATTACTTCAAGCCCGCGCTGCTCGACGATTTGCTGGATGTCACGGCGCAGGTCAAGGACATCGGTCGCAGCCGCATTTCGCTGTTGCAAAGCGTGCGCCGGGACGATGAGGTGCTGACCGAAGCGGAAATTCATCTGGTGTATGTTTCGCTGGAGAGTTTCAAGCCGGTTCGCGTGCCGGAGGTGTTGCGCGGGAAGTTGAAAGCCTAGTTAAGAAAGGACTGCAATGGAAGTAACACAGGATCTGTCGTTCATACATCTCATCGGCAATGCCAGCTTGCTGGTGCAACTGGTGATGGGTTTGCTGCTGGGGGTATCGCTGATGTCGTGGTGGTACATTTTCCTCAAGCTTTTTGCCATACGCAACGAAGTCAGGCTGACCGAAGAGTTCGAGGATGCGTTCTGGCACAACCGGAATTTGAATGAGCTTTACAAGCAGGCGAGCGGTAGTCCCCGGGGCGGGCTGGGCGCATTGGAGCGCATTTTTTCCGCCGGTTTTGTCGAATTCGTTAAGCTGAGAAAACAGCAGGGGGTGGATGTCAGCTCGGTAATGGATGGTACGCGCCGCGCCATGCGCGCGACCTACCAGCGCGAGATGGACAGGCTGGAATCGCACCTCGCATTCCTTGCCTCCGTGGGCTCGGTCAGCCCGTATGTCGGATTGTTCGGCACGGTGTGGGGCATCATGAATGCGTTTCGCGGGTTGTCGAATGTCGGCCAGGCGACCCTGGCGCATGTCGCACCCGGTATTGCCGAGGCGCTGGTGGCGACGGCGATGGGCTTGTTTGCGGCCATTCCGGCAGTGGTTGCCTACAACCGTTACGCGCATGACATCGACCGCCTGGCGACACGGTTTGAGAGCTTCACCGAAGAATTTTCCAATGTTCTGCAACGCCAGCCATTAACCAGCCATGAGAACAAATAGCCGTTCCAAAAATCGCCTGATGAACGAGATTAACGTCGTGCCCTACATCGACGTGATGCTGGTGCTGCTGGTGATTTTTATGGTGACCGCGCCGCTGATGAACCCCGGCCAGGTCGACTTGCCGCAGGTCGGCAAATCGCTTGCGCCGCCGGTTGCGCCGCTGGAGGTCATTATCAAAAAAGACACCACGCTGGCATGGCGCGACCACTCAAAAGGCAACAAGGAGAGCCGTGTGTCGCGCGATGATCTGATCGCGATTCTGAAAGGTAGGCAGGGCGCGCAAGCGGAACAGGCGGTCGTGATTTCCGCCGATAAGAACGTGCGCTATGACGAAGTCATCAAGGTGATGGATGTGTTGCAACAGCAGCAAATCAGGAAGATTGGCCTGTTGACGCAAACCAGGACGAAATGAATACGGCGGTCTATAACGAGCCTTACCAACTGCCGGCGGGTATTCTGGCCCTGGCGGTGCATGGCGCGTTTTTCGCCCTGCTGTATTTTGGATTTACCTGGCGGGCATTGCCGCCTGCAACGATGAGCGTGGAGCTGTGGCAAAGCCTGCCGGACATGGTTACTGTTCCGCCTGTAGAGCCTATAATCGAAAAAGTTGAACCACCCAAGGTTGAAGAGGTTATACCGCCCAAGGTTGAAGAGGTCGTGCCGCCCAAGGTTGAAGAGGTCGTGCCGCCGCCACAGCCGGAGGTCAAACCGGACATTGTATTACCGGAAAAAAAGAAAGTTGAAGCAAAGCCCGTCGAGAAGAAGCCGGTCGAGAAGAAAATAGTTGAAAAGAAGCCTGTTGAGCAAGAGGTCGTTGAGAAAAAGCCCGATACCCGTATTGCGGATCAACAGGCTGCCCGTGAGCGGGCCGAGCAAGCCGCAGCGGTTAACCGTGTTGTAGGCGAATACACAGATAAAATTCGTACCAAGATACGCCGCAACATCGTGATGCCGCCGGATGTATCGAACGATGCCCGCGCCGAGTTCTCGGTAAGGCTGGGGCCGGGAGGCACGGTGCTGATGGTTGAATTAAAGAAGCCAAGCGGCAATGAGGCTTATGATAATGCGGTGGATCGCGCAATACGGAAATCCGAACCGTTGCCGCTGCCGCCCGATGCGGCATTGCTCAATCGTTTTCGCGAGTTAAATCTGGTTTTTAAACCGGCAGAATAAGGGGAATATTTATGGTGATGCATATGTTGAGGAGCGTGATCGGCTTGCTGTTGCTGGCGCAGGCGTCAACGGCAGGTGCGGTGTTGAGCATCGAAATCATCGGTGCGGGCGAACACAGGGTCCCGGTGGCCGTCGTGCCGTTTGGCGGGGACGCCATGCTGGCGCAAACCATCAACGAGGTGGTGGCGGGCGATTTACAGCGTAGCGGCCTGTTTCGCTTGGTTGACACGGCAGGAAAATCGCCGCATGAACTTTCAGAAGTCAGTTACCCGGATTGGCATTCGCGCGGCGCGGAAGCGTTGGCGATAGGCACGGTTACGGTTCTACCCAATAACCGCATCGAAGCGAGGTTCCGTTTGCTGGATGTGGTCAAGCAAACGGAGTTGGCCGGTCAGGCAGTTTCCGCAAACAATGACCAGGCGCGCGCCATCGGGCATCGTATCGCGGATCTGATTTATGAGAAACTGACCGGCGACAAGGGGGTGTTCAGCACACGCATCGCTTATGTGAACCGGCAGGGGCAAAAGTACCGCCTGATCGTTGCGGATAGCGACGGTTACAACGAGCATGTCGTGCTGGAGCGCAGCGAACCGATCATGTCGCCGGCGTGGTCGCCGGACGGCAGCCACCTTGCCTATGCGAGCTTCGAGACCGGGCACGCCGTGGTGTATATACAATCGTTGTACACCAATCAACGCATGGCGGTGGCCGATTTTCGCGGCAGCAACAGCGCGCCGGCGTGGTCGCCGGACGGCAAGCAATTGGCGGTTGTGCTGACGCGCGACGGCAGCTCGCAGATTTACCTGATTCGCCCGGATGGCAGCGGCGCCCGCCGCATTACTTTCAACGGATCAATAAATACCGAGCCGAATTTTTCGCCCGACGGGAAATTCTTGCTATTTACGTCGGACAGGGGCGGAAGCCCGCAGATTTACCGGATGCCGGTGGAAGGCGGGCAGGAGCAGCGCATAACATTCGGCGCGGGCAACAATTTTTCGCCGCGGCATAGCCCGGATGGCAAGAGTTTCGTGTTTGCGCACTTCGGCAATGGCCGATTTTATATAGCCACGCAGGATTTTCAGACCGGACAAATGTCTCTTCTCACCGAAGGCGGATGGGAGAAAAAGCCCAGCTTTGCGCCAAACGGCAAGATTATCCTGTTTGCCAGCGAGGGGCGTGGCCGTGGTATATTAGCGACCGTTTCCGGCGATGGCCGTGTCAAGCAGCATATGTATACGCAAAGCGGCGATGCGCGCGAACCGGTGTGGGGACCGAATTTGTAACATTATCATCCAGCAGAGGGGAAGCCATGAAAAAACTCGTTATCAGTGTCGTGTTGGTGAATTTGCTTGTTGCCTGTGCCAGCGAAAAACCGAAAGAAACTGCAACGGCGCCCGTTTCCACAGCGTCCAAACCGGTGGTTGCGGCCGCGCCGCAGTCTGCGCCTTCTCCCGCACCTGCCCCGTTTACCCAGGATGATCCGCTGAAAACCCCGGAAAAATTTCCCCTTCTTGCCAAGCGAAGCGTGTATTACCCGCTGGATTCGTCCGTGGTGCAGGATGCCGACAAGCCGGTCGTGGAAGCGCACGCCAGGTATTTGAGCGAGCGTTCCAACCGCAAAGTGCGCCTGGAAGGCAATTGCGACGAGCGCGGCAGCAACGAGTACAACCTGGCGCTCGGCCAGCGCCGCGCCGACGGCGTGATGAAAATGCTGGAGCTGGGCGGCGCCAGGGCAAGTCAGATAGAAAGCGTCAGCTATGGTGAAGAAAAACCCAAGTCAAGCGGCCATGACGAAGCGGCCTGGGCGCAAAATCGCCGCACCGATTTGATCTACGCAAGATAAGCGATGCTGAAGCGATGCGCCATCATATTGCTGGCTTCATGCTTTGCCGCTTCCGCGCATGCGAGCTTGTTTGCCGACGACGACGCACGCAAACAGATACAGCAGCTTGAGGGGCGCGTGCTCAAGCTTGAGGAGCTTGTGACCAAGCTGGAAAATGCGGTTAATCAACAAACCAAGTTGATGCTGGATTTGCAGGGGCAGATTGAAGCGTTGAAGAGCGAAATCAGCAAGCTGCACGGGCAGAACGAAGAGCTGGCGCATGGCCTGCAAGATGCCGAAAAGCGCGAAAAGGATTTTTATGTGGATCTGGATACGCGCCTGCGCCGTTTCGAATCCGCCGATAACGCGGCACCGGCCAGCGATAATTCTTCCAAAGCGGCAGATACATCGGATCTAAACGACCCCGCACTTGAGAATCGCGCCTTTGAGGCGGCGTACGGGTTGTTCAAGGGCGGCAACCATGCGGATGCGGTCAAGGCATTTCAGGAATTCCTCAATAAATATCCCGGTTCGGTGCATGTTCAAAACGCAAATTACTTGCTGGGTAATGCACAGTTCGCGCTGAAGGATTACAAGAATGCGCTGAGTACCTATCAGGGTTTGATAGACAACTTTCCGGAAAACAGCAAAACGGCGGACGTGTTGTTCAATGTGGCCAGATGCCAGCAGGAATTGAAACAGGCTGCTGCCGCGCAAAAAACGCTCAAGCAACTCATCGCCAAATTCCCCAACAGCGAAGCTGCCGCCAAGGCGAAAAAGCTACAGGCTATCTCCAAGTAGTCCTTGAATGCAATCAGGACACTGATACGAATGAATCAGGATGTAATGATTCGCGCCCCCGGAATTACCCACCCTTGCAATAGATTTAATTAAAGTGCCGCAATTACGTATCAGCGAAATCTTCTTTTCCCTGCAAGGCGAAACCAGCCGTATCGGTCTGCCTACGGTGTTTGTCAGGCTGACCGGATGCCCGCTGCGCTGCGCCTACTGCGATACTTCATACGCATTCACGGGCGGGCAGGACATGAGCGTGGCGGAAATATTGCAGCAGGTTGCCGGATACACCCCGCGCCATGTGACCGTTACCGGCGGCGAGCCGTTGGCGCAAAAGAATTGTCTGTATTTGCTCGGCGCGCTGTGCGATGCGGGCTATGAAGTGTCGCTGGAAACCGGCGGTTCGCTGGATATCGGCGAAGTCGATGCGCGCGTGGCTCGCGTGCTGGATATCAAGACGCCCGCATCGGGGGAGGCGGAAAAAAATCGCTGGGAGAATTTGCCGCTGCTGACAACGCATGACGAGGTCAAGTTTGTGTTGTGCGACGAGAGCGATTATTTATGGGCGAGGCAGGTTTTGCAGCAATACTGTCTTGCCGAAAAATGCGCCGTGCTGTTTTCGCCCGCGCACGGCACATTGAATCCCACGGAGCTGGCTGAATGGATTTTGCGCGACCGCTTGCCGGTCAGGATGCAGTTGCAATTGCACAAGCTGCTGTGGAATAACGCTCCCGGACATTGATAATGAAAAACGCCGTCGTGCTCTTGTCGGGTGGGCTGGATTCTGCAACAGTGCTGGCGATGGCCCATGCGCAGGGTTTTACCTGCTACGCGTTGAGCGTGGATTATGGACAGCGCCACCATGCCGAACTGGCTGCTGCGCAGCATGTCGCAAAAACATCGGGTGCGCGCGAACACCGTGTGGCGTGCATCGACCTGACCGGGTTCGGCGGCTCCGCCCTCACCGACAGCAACATCGCAGTGCCGCAGCAACCCACTGCGGGCATCCCGGTTACTTACGTCCCCGCCCGCAACACCATCATGCTGTCGCTTGCCATGGCCTGGGCTGAAGTGTTGGAGTCGCGGGATATTTTTATCGGCGTAAACGCGGTGGATTATTCCGGTTATCCCGATTGCCGTCCCGAGTATATCGAAGCGTTCGAGCGCATGGCGAATCTCGCCACCAGGGCCGCCGTCGAAGGTCATCCGTTAACCGTTCATGCGCCGCTGCTGCATATGTCCAAAGCGGAGATTATCCGGCAGGGAAATATGCTCGGCGTAGATTATGCGCAAACTGTTTCCTGTTACCAGGCCGATGAGTCGGGACGCGCCTGCGGAGTGTGCGATTCGTGCCGCTTGCGAAGCGCGGGATTCATTTCCGCTGGTGTGGATGATCCGACCAGATATCGGATAAAACAGGATAGCCGCTGAGCCTTGTTGCAAGCGGCATTTTGCGTTGACAGTGCGGGCTAAATCCGTATAATTCGCGCTCCTTTGCAAAGAGGGTCGTTAGCTCAGTCGGTAGAGCAGCGGACTTTTAATCCGTTGGTCGCCAGTTCGAATCTGGCACGGCCTACCAGCATTCAAGAGCCTTGCAGCGATGCACTGCTTTTATGTTGCTGGTTTCCCGTAGCCAAATCGTAGCCAATCACCACAGAATCCAATCGAGCCGCCGCGTTTGCTGTAAGCGCGCGCTTACAGCGCCGGCGCGCAAACTTACGCCGTGGTGCTTGTGCCATAAGTCCACCACGGCGTTAAAATACCGCTGCCCGAGGCGGAATGCAGAGATTATTCCCGCAATCTATCCCTCAAGTTTCGCCTTGATGACCCCCGATCTGAGAATCAGCGGTTTGCTTCCAATTAAAAAAACCCTCCGAAGAGGGCTTTAGTTTTACTGATCAGTGAAATTTATCAGTGCGGCAATTTCAAAAGTATTCCGATTAAAACTCCGAATTGTGCAAGCGCCAGCCCGATTATCCACTTGAGCAAGTCATATTTCATTTCGGTTAGAGCCATTTTCATATCCTGCTTTGTTGCTAGTTCTTGATCGTCGGATGCGTTTTGATAAGCTGCTGCAATGGCTTTTGCCTGCTTGTCTTCAATGCCGGATTCTTTCAGTGTTTCAACGAATTTCAGCGTGTCGAATGTAACGGTGCTCATGATGGTGTTTCCTTTCAAAGTTGCTCAAGATTAAATGATTTCGGTGGCTTTGGCAAATGCCGTTGCTGCCAATGCCGTTGCTGCATCATTCCTTAAAGTGGCCCCGGTTTGACTTCTTCCCTGTGCAGCACAGGGAAGCAAAACAAAGGCCGCGAAGCGACCACAGCCGGGCAGCTTTATCCACCACGACACGGCGCGCCACCCGGCAGTGTCACAATCCGTTTACCCACCTGTATGCTGCAAACAGATTACAATGGTGCCAGATGATTCGACGTGTTATTCCATTTCTATATCAAACGTGCATTTTTGTAGGTGGGTTCTGCCCGCCGGATACAGTTGTCGGGCAGAGCCCGACCGGATTATTTTCCGTTTGAAGGAGAAATGGAATTAGAGGCTTTCGTCGGGAATAAATTGGAATTTGCCATGGACTGGAAAATATGGACTGGAAAATATTCGCAACCGTTTTTGCCTCTGTTTTTATCGCCGAAATGGGCGACAAGACGCAACTCGCCACCATGCTGTTCGCTTCCGACAAAGAGGTCAGCAAGTGGACTATATTTTTTGGCGCATCGCTGGCATTGGTTGCTGCCTCGGGTATTGGCGTGTTGGCTGGAAGCGTAATATCGAGCCATATCAATGAAAAATACTTGCACTACGCCGCCGGGGCGGGTTTCGTCATTATCGGGTTCTGGACGCTGTGGAAGGCCTGAGCAAATACAACCGAAAAAACAAGGGGAAAGCGGACATGACTACTTTGGGCTAACACTTCTATATTTGTACTTGACACGCTCTGCCGGTTGGGACACAATCCGAAAGCGCGTCAAATTGTCGCAGAGCAATTGCGTGAGATTACGTCAGTAAATAATAAATAAATAAATCAAACGGGAGGCTATCCAAATGGAATCATCGACGGGGAATGTGCCGGTTTCCTTCGTGCGGCAGATGCTGCACAACAAGTTCCTGCTTTTGACCGTATTGCTGGCCGTCGGTGCGGCGGCCTATTTCGTTATCGGTCTTTATATGTTGCTCAGGCAATAAAATATGTTGCTCAGGCAACAATTAAATGCCCTGTCCGGGTTTTTGGATGTATGGGCCACCGTTGGAAATCGTTCAGTAGCAATTGCAGCATGCGGAAGCAAAGATGGAAATTGAAAGTTGTTTAAGTTGTTTCGTGTTAACTGTTAATGGCGCCAGCCATCAATTTTTAGGGAGGAGTAAGCGATGTCAGAGTCAACTTCAGGTGGTGCGAGCCCCCATTTTATGCAAACGTTTCTGGATAACCAATGGGCTATGGTGATACTGTGCACGTTGATACCTACGGTGATTTATATACTGTGGGGTCTCTATGACGTAATCAGCATACCGGCAGGCCAGTAAGGCCGCTGCGCTTGTTTAATTAGAAATTACAAGGAGAATACAACTATGGGAACGTCTTATACCGCTCCAACAAACCCTGATTGGTGGCGCGAACCGATCGAACGCACCGAGATAGTCTGGATTACGCTCGCTTTTTCATGGTGTCTATTCATGTTCGTCTGGATGATCGCCTGGCACTGGATCGGCAACCAGAATATGAGAAACGAAGCGTACACAACCACGCCCGAGAAGTATGCCAAGCATCTGGCGGATCAGGCGGCGAAGTATGCCGTGCGCAAGGATAAGTCCATGCCAAACGAGGATGTCATAGCGCCGCCTCCCGGCGGCGATGTGTATCTGGCCGGCCAGCAGTGGCAATGGCGGCCTATTCTTGAGTTGCAGAAAGGGAAAACCTATCGCTTGCATCTGTCTTCCCTCGATGTGGGTCACGGATTTTCGTTGCAGCCTGAGAACATCAACTTTCAGGTTTACCCCGGATACGAGCAGGTTCTTAACCTGACCCCGAACAAATCCGGCCAATTCAGCATAGCGTGCGGCGAATACTGTGGCGGTGTCAACGCCATGGGCCATCACACGATGCTGGGCAGAATTTACGTAAAGGAGTAGAAAATAATGGCGACGACAACAATGTCTGATTTCCGCGTTGACCCCGTGTCCGGTCTCAAGATTCACAGGGTGGCCAACAAACTGGTCCAGTGGAATGCGTTTGCGGCAGTGGTATTCTTGCTGGTTGGGGGACTGTTTGGCCTCGGGGTGGCGCTTACCCGCATGCCGAGCGTACAACTGCTCCCGCCGGAGTGGTTCTACTTATTCCTGACGGCGCATGGCCTGGTTGCCTTGGCGGTGTGGATCATTTTCTTTGAAATAGCCGTGCTGTATTTCTGCGGCGCGCATCTGTTGAACAACCGGATAGCGACGCCCGGCTGGGCATGGGCGCAGTTCTGGCTGATGATCATCGGCGCGGCCATGGCCGCCGTAGCGGTGTTGCAAGGCCAGTCCAGCGTGATGTTTACCGCCTATCCGCCATTGGAAGCGGCACCGCATTTCTATCTGGGGCTGATCCTGTTTGCCGTGGGCGCACTGATCGGTTGCTTCGTGTTTCTCGGCACGCTGGTGGTTGCCAAGAGGGAAAATACCTATCAGGGATCGCTTCCGCTGGTGGTATACGGCGGCTTGATCGCTTGCGCGATTGCCATTTTCACCATCGTTTCCGGCGCGGTGATCCTGATCCCCACTTTTTTCTGGCGGGTAGGTCTGATTTCTCACATTGATCCGATGATGTACAGGGTTATCTTTTGGGCGTTCGCCCACTCCACGCAGCAGATCAACGTGACCGCCCACATCGCCATCTGGTATCTCATTGCGGGATTATTGTTCGGCGCCAAACCGATGTCCGAAAAGGTCAGCCGCTTTGCGTTCCTGCTGTATATCCTGTTCCTGCAGCTCGGTTCCGTGCATCACCTGCTGTCCGATCCGGGTCTGACTTCCGCTTGGAAGGTATTCAACACCAGCTACATGATTTACCTCGCTGTGCTGGCCAGCATGATCCACGGTTTGACCGTTCCCGGTTCGATCGAGGTCGCGCAACGCAAGAAAGGGCTGGATACCGGCATGTTTACCTGGCTTCGCAAGGCGCCCTGGGGCAATCCGATTTTCTCCGGCATGTTCCTGTCGCTGGTCGGCTTCGGCTTCATCGGCGGCGTCACCGGCGTGGTGATGAGCGTGGAACAGATCAACATGATCATCCACAACACCATGTATCTGCCGGGCCATTTCCATGGCACCGTCGTATGCGGTACCACCATGGCGTTCATGGCGGTCACCTACTACCTGATCCCGGTGGTGTTCCAGCGCAAGATCGCGTTGGCAGGCATGGCGAAGTGGCAGCCCTACATCTTCAGCCTCGGCGCCTACGTCTTCAGCCTTGCCGTGATGGGCGCGGGTACTCTGGGTGTGCAACGCCGTCACGCGGACATCACCTTTGCCGGTCAACCGTTGGCTTACGAATATCCGGAAATCGCCAAGGGCCTGATGGATCTGGGCGAGATTTTCGCCGTGATCATGTCGGTCGGCGCGGCCATGTTCATCGTGGTCGTGCTGGCGTCCATCTTTACGGGTGAGCGCGTCACGGAAGGTTCCGCACCATGGCCGAAACCGGAAGATGCCGATGTCGTATTCGAAAAATCCGGCAAGAAGCATATCGGTTCGGGTGGCTTCGAAGCACCGGGTACTTTCGTACTGGCATTGGTCTTGTTCGCGACCATCGTGCTGTACTACTTCATTAACTTCAAATACCTGTCCACAATATGGGGCATGTCTTAAAGAAATAAGATGATGGGAGGGGCGCCGTGCGGCGTCTTTCCCTGATTCCTGCAAGACAAAGTAGAGATTCAGTTAGGGGGAGACCTCTAACCTAAGCTAGTCAATCCAGGTATGTACAGCCGTGCGTAATCTTTGTGGCAGGAATGGTGCTACAGGCGGGGTTTAGGTTAGAAGTATCCAGAAGTAAAAATCCGAAAAATCAACCAGAACCCTCTCCGGATGGCGGAGAGAGGAAAGATACAGACGTCAAGATGATAGCAATTAAACAATACATCAACCTCTTCAAATTGCGCATAGGCGTGGTGATTACGCTTGCGGCGCTGGGCGGCATGGCAATTACGCCGGGGCAGGCGCTGACGAGCTGGCAGGTTCTGGTTTTGTCGCTGACGGTCATGCTGGCCTCCGCGGCTGCGGGAGCCTTCAACCAATACTTCGAACGCGACATTGATGCAAAGATGTCGCGCACAAAAAACCGTCCTTTTTTAAATGGCTATTTTCAGCACAGCCGCAAGTGGCTGGTGATTATCGGGGCAATGCTTACGGTCGCGGTGGCGTCCGCCGCCCTGGCGCTCAATGCGATGACCGCGCTGAACATCTTCCTTGGCGCTTTTACTTACGCGATCGTTTATACGGCCTGGCTTAAACGGCGCACTTGGCTGAATATTGTATTCGGCGGTTTGGCGGGGAGCTTCGCGGTACTTGCCGGCGCGGCGGCGGTTGACCCGGCTTTTGGCCCTTTGCCCGGACTGTTGGCGCTGGTGCTGTTCCTGTGGACACCCCCTCATTTCTGGAGCTTGGCGATAGTCATTCGCGACCAATACGCCGCAGCGGGTGTTCCGATGCTGCCGGTGGTAAAGGGCGACAAGAAAGCGGCACGCATTATTCTGGGGCACACCATCCTCCTGGTGTTGGTTTCGCTTTTGCCGGTGTTCTACGGCTTGGGCTGGATTTATCTCACCGGCGCCTTATCGGGAGGAATTTATTTCATCATCAAAAGCGTACAGTTGGTACGCAATCCCACGAAGGAAGCGGCGATGGCTAATTTCGTCGCGTCGCTGGTGCAATTTAGCGTATTGATGATAGCGCTGATGCTGGAAGTAAACTTCGGTTCCTGATTTTAATTTTTTGAGCAGAGCCCGCCTGATATTTGTGCAGGCGGGCTTGTTTTTTTGAATTATCGCCAGCACCTTAAAGAAATAGTAGTTACAAAAATACCGTTTATAAAAAATCGGGCGAGCCGGAAACAAAATTGGAGCGACCTCCGTGGGAGCGGTCTCCAGACCGCGATTCCCCCAATCGCGACCCCGGATCGAGTCCGGGGCAGGCTCTGCGCTCCTACAACCGCTCTACGATGATGCAAAATAAATTGGTACATTTGTAATTTCTCACTCCCTTAGTCTTACTGTGTCACAAAGCGCTGAACGCCGCAATGCGCCCTTCAGCGCTTTGTGACACAGTAATTCCATTTCTCCTTCAAATGGGAAGTAATTTGTAGGTCGGGCTCCGCCCGACATCTGTATCCGGCGGGTAGAACCCGCCCTACGTTATTGCACTATTGATAGAGAAATGGAATAAGACTAATCAGGTGCGCTTTTGAGATTAAGCTTGCGTTTTTAATATATCATATTAAAATGGTCAAGTATTCTTGATTTGCTCTGATTAATCTCATGTGACATCATTTCAGCGAGTTAAGAATTCATGAAAGTGTGATTATGCGTCGCTATTTGTTACCGGTAAGTCTGGCTGTTTTAAGTTTCGGGGTTTTA
>JACREB010000205.1 GCA_016218475.1 Nitrosomonadales bacterium
TGTCACATAGCGATCAAGGGATGCAGTGCAAGGCAAAATCGGGTGAAAAAGCGGAGTTTACATAGCGTAAATGAGCATTTTGAGCCCGATTTTAACGCCGCAATGCGCCCTTCAGCGCTATGTGACACAGTAAGATTAACCAGATGCCAAAAATCGTTTGTAGCGCGTTCTGAGAGGTCGATATTTTTCGTAATTCCGAAAAGCCGATAAATTCAACAAACTGCTAGGAGTTGTTCTAATGAACAATCTGCTATAATAACGAGCCACCGTTAAATGTTGCACTTCGAAATTGAATCCGCGAGACTAAAACGGTGGCTACCCACCAGTTATTTACAGCAGTTTACATGCTTAATTTACGGAGGAGAATTAAAAATGAGACACATTTATACAGCAAGACACATAGCCGCCCGGATCGCAGCCATCGTGGCACTAAGCTTGGGCGGGCTGAACACAGCCAGTGCGGGCAACGATCAGGTGGCGCTTGACCTGGCCACTCTCTTCAAGTCCGCACGGGCGGTTATTTCGGAGAATCAGCAACTGATCAATGACGAGACCAAAGGCGACAAGGGTCTCTCGGTCGGGAAGGTGGCGGACATGGCGATGCAAAACTACAAGAAGGCCACCGGCAAGAGTTTCGATGCCGCCGACGCGGGCTCGCTGGAGGGCAAACTGATGCGGGTCATGATGGATTCCATCAAGGAGGTGATGGACAAGGCGCAGCCGCTCATCAATAAACAAGGCATGGGTTTCAAGGGCTTCATTCCGGCGGTGTTCGGCAAGCAGGTCGCGGATAAATTCGGGAAGGGCGCCAACGGCCTCGCCGATATCAAGCTGACAGCACCGAAGGTCTACGTGCGCAATCGAGCCAACGTCCCCGATGAGTGGGAAAATAATGTGATCGAGACCAAGTTCATGACCGCCGCTTGGGAAAAGAACAAAGCGTTCAGCGAAACTGCCGACCATAAAGGGAAGCCGGCGCTGCGGCTGATGATCCCGGAATACTACGGGTCTTCGTGCCTGAACTGTCATGGTGAACCGAAGGGGGAGCTGGATATCACTGGCGCCAAGAAGGAAGGCGCCAAATTGAATGATCTTGGCGGGGCGATTAGCGTAGCGATCTATGCAAAATAATGGCGTGATTACAAGAGGAGGGGGTCCAATGGCGAGCATAATGGGAATTTCTCTGACCGTTCGGAACAAGATCATCTTGGGTAATGCACTCTTGCTCGCACTTCTGGCGGGGTCTCTCGGGTATTTGCACTTCAGTATCGTGCGCGGCGGAGAGACTATCAAGGAACAAAGCGTTGTTTTGGAACGCCTGGCTGCGGCCAACGATCTCGCCAGGAATTTCATGGGGATCAGGTATTGGCTGACGGATGCCGCCGTCAGCCAGCTAATCGAGTCCGAGGATCAAGCCAAGCAGCGTTATCAGGATATCAGGCGACACCTTCAGGCGCTGGATGCGGTCGACCCCAAACGGGTCGCCAGCATCCAGAAGCATGTGGATGACATCCTGAAGAACATGCAGGCCGCCACCAGCGCGTATATCGACGACAATCGTGCGCTCGGGAATTCACTGCTCGCGCGGAGCCGGAAGACCGCGGAGGATGCCTCCGGCCTGATCCAAGCGATTGTATCCGAACAGCAGGCACGCGCGAAGCAGGAAGGGGAAGTGGTCATGACAGGCGCATCCAACTCGGCATGGTCGGCGATCATTCTGCTGGCCGTCTCGATCACTGCCGGCATAGGCTTGGCGGTGCTGACCGTCCTCTCGATCATTGGCCCGCTGAACCGGATGCGCACAACCATCACCGAAGTTGAGAAAAACTGCGACTTCACCCGGCGTATCCAAATTAACACCGAGTGCGAAGTCGGGCAAACCGCCAAGTCCTTCAACCAGCTCATGGCCACTTTACAGCAGGCTTTCGGCCAAGTGCATGGCGATGTCGCCAAGGTTTCGGACGCGGCGCAAATCCTCTCGTCCGCATCCAATCAGGTCGCTGCCGGTTCTACCGCCCAGAACGAAGCGACTTCCGCGATGGCGGCCGCAGTCGAGGAAATGACCGTCAGCATCAATCACATATCCAACAGTGCGCGAGAAGCCGCAGATATTTCCCGCAACTCGGGCAAGCTTTCCTCAGAGGGCGGGGAGATCACCGACAAGGCCGCTGCGGAAATGTCTCAAATCGCCGAGACAGTGCGCAGTACCGCACAAGTTATCGAAGAACTGGGGCAGCAGTCGAACCGGATATCTTCTATCGTCCAGGTCATCAAGGAGGTCGCCGACCAGACCAACCTGCTCGCCCTCAACGCGGCGATCGAAGCCGCCCGCGCCGGTGAGCAGGGTCGGGGCTTTGCTGTGGTGGCTGATGAAGTACGTAAATTGGCGGAACGCACCACCAAGGCTACCGAAGAAATCACCCAGATGATCGGCGCAATGCAGCACAGCGCCCAAACCGCCGTCTCCACCATGGGCTCTTCGGTCGACCAGGTGAACGGTGGCTTGGCGCTGGCAAACCAGGCCGGCCTAACCATCAATCAGGTCAAAGACGGTGTGGAGCAAGTGGTCGGGGTCGTCAACGACATTTCATCGGCGCTGACCGAGCAAAGTGGCGCCAGCAACGACATTGCCACCCAGGTGGAAAAAGTGGCGCAAATGACTGAGGAAAACAGTGCCGCCGCAGCCGAAGCCGCCAGTGCGGCAAATAACCTGCATGATTTGGCTGACACCATGCAGGCAGCGGTGAACAGGTTCAAAATTTGAGATTTTATCCTGAACATTGCATTTAGAGCCCCGAATGAAGAATCAGGTTGACACAGCGCAACCCGCTCAGCACCGCGCTTTCCAGCGTGGCGGGGTAGTCGCCTGCGGTGTAGTCGCCCGCCAGCAGCAGGCCGGGCAGGGCGGTCTGCTGTGAAGGGCGTTGCAGGTTGGGCGAGCAGGCGAAAGTGGCGCGTTTTTCGGCGATGACCCTGAACCATTCCGGCGGTTCGGCGATGCCGAATTCTTCGCGCAGTTCCGCGATCACTTTCTGCGCCAGTTGTTCATGGGACAATTCCTGATGAATGCCTTCCGCGCTGATGACGGCGGCGAGCAGGCCGTGCTGTCCGGCGATCCGGCCTTTGTCGAACAGCCACTGGCTGAAGCGCCGGTGCAGGCCGATCATCGGATGCGGCAGGCGCACATCGGCGGGATAGCGCAGATATACGGTGTAGATCGGCTGATGCTGCAAGGCTTCGATTTGTTTCACGACACTATCGAGTTGCGCGATGGGTTGCAATAACTTTGCGGCAGTTGTCGGTGGTGCAGCGCAGATCACATGGCTGAATGACATGCAGCCTTGTGCGGTGGCGAGCTCGATGCAGTCGTCTTTTGGGGTGATGGCTTCCACGCCGCAGGAGGTGAGCACCTTGCCGCCGCGCCGCTCGACATAGTTTGCGGCGCGTTGCGGAAACAGCGAGGTGAAGTCGATGCGTGGCAGCAGCATATCGCTGTCGGCGCGCGTCCGGTCCAGCGCGTCACGCAGCACGTTGAGCAGCACCTGCGCGGAAGCCTTGTGGATCGGCGTGTTCAGCGCGGCGATGCACAGCGGTTCCCAGAGTTTTTGCGTCAGGTTCGCATCTTGTCCATGTTTGGTGAGCAATTCGGTGACCGTTATGTCGCTACCCTCACTTGCAGTGCGCGTTCCGGCTGGCAGGCCGGAACCGCTCGACGGGCGCAGACCATGCTCTACGAATTCCCCGCCTCGCCCCCCAGCCCCTCTCCCGCTAGAATTAAAAAGCTGTCTTTCACGTTTGCTCCCTCGCCCGCAGGGATTGAAAGAGCCTTTCACGTTCGTCTCCTCGCCCGCTTGCGGGAGAGGATTGAGGAGAGGGACTCCACCGGGAGAGGGTTGGGGTGAGGGGCTTCTCTCGGGAGAGGGGAGCATGAAGTTGATGCGGCGCAGTGTGATCATGAAACGTGCGGCGTTCAGGCGTGCGCTGAGCGGCAGGCCTTTTGCATTGAGCAGCGCAACCAGAAGGTGCAGCGGCGCGGGCAGGCGCGGCGCCCTCAGAGAAAACTCGCCATGCAAATCGAGTTGCAGCGGCAGGCGCAGGAAGTCCTGTTCGAGGTTGCCGCCGACCTGTTCGATCAGGCGCAGAGTCTGGCGGTAGCAGCCGAGCAGCAGATGCTGGCCGTTGTCGAGGATCAAACCATCCCCCTGAAAGGGACGATTGCTCTTTCCCCCTCTGGGGGAAAGTTGGAAAGAGGGGAGGTGGCTTTCGTCAACACGCGCAGCCTGATTTGGAAAGACAACCTTGCGCGCCCGCCCGCCAAGCTGCTGGGCGCTTTCGAATACGGTAACGGGAACGCCGCGCTCGGCCAACGATACGGCGGCGGCCATACCGGCGTAGCCGCCGCCGATGATTCCAACACCAAACCCCTCCCGGCCTCCCCTTGTCAGGGGAGGAGGAATGTTCACCCCTGACAAGGGGGGATGCAGGGGGGTTAGTTTTTGAGCCACGTCTTGAAAGCCAGCCACAGCTTGCGCAACGGGGTGAGCGAGACGCGCTCTTTCAAAACATGGCAGCCGCTTGCAGATACCTCGTCCAGCGTGGTGCGGTAGATCGCCGCCATGATCAGGCCGGTGCGCTGCGCCTTGCGATCCGCTGCGGGGAGGTGATCGAGCGCCTGCTGGTAATGGCGTTGCGCGCGTTCGATCTGGAACGCCATCAGTTTGTGAAAATTCTCCGTTTCGCGCGCATTGAGAATGTCCGCAGCCGCCACGCCGAACTGCTGCAGTTCGTCCATCGGCAGGTAGATGCGGTTGCGCCGCGCGTCCTCGCCGACATCGCGGATGATATTGGTGAGCTGGAAGGCGATGCCGAGGTCGTGCGCGTATTCCAGCGTGCGGCGGTCGCTGTAGCCGAAAATTTCCACCGACAGCAGGCCGACCACCGAAGCGACGCGGTAGCAATACAGTTGCAGCGACTTGAAATCCGGGTAGCGCGGCTGGTCGATGTCCATCTCCATGCCGTCGATGATCTCCAGCAGGCGTTCCTGCGCCAGATTGAATTGCCGTACCACCGGAACCAGCGCCAGCGCGACCGGATGCTGCGGCTTGCCGCCGTAGATTTCCGCAACCTGCCCGCGCCACCAGTCGAGCGTGGCGCGTGCCACGTTGGCGTCCGAGCACTCGTCCACCACGTCGTCCACCTCGCGGCAGAACGCGTACAGCGCGGTGATGGCGCGGCGTTTGTCCGGCGGCAGGAACAGGAAACTGTAGTAGAAGCTGGAGCCGCTGGCGGCGGCCTTGTCCTGGCAATATTCTTGAGGATTCATATCAGAAACGGAGCGGCGCGCTCTTGGCCAGCATGATAACCCAGTCGAACGGGCGCAATACCGGGCGGTTGCGGAACATGTCGTAGCCGGCGTTTTCCAGCTTGTCGAGGATGCGCAAACCGCCCGCGATGATCATGCGCATTTCCAGCCCGATGCGTCCGGTGAGTATGCTGCCGAGCGGCGCGCCAGAGAGCATCATCGCGCGGGCGCGGTCCACCTGAAACTGCATCAGCTTGCGCCATGCGTCGTCGCAGATGCCCTGCGCGATCTGTGCCTCGCTCACGCCGTATTGCGCCAGCTCGTCCAGCGGCAAATAAATGCGCCCGATGGCGTAATCTTTGGCAACATCCTGCCAGAAATTGATCAGTTGCAGGCTGGTGCAGATGGTATCCGAATACGCGATGTTGACCGGCGTGGCTTCCCCGTAAAGATGCAGCAGCAGCGTGCCGACCGGATTGGCGGAGCGGCGGCAGTAGTCGAGCAAGTCGGCAAAGTCGCGAAAGCGTTTTTTCACCACGTCCTGCGAGAAGGCATCAACCAAATCATGGAACGGCTGCATTGGCAGCGTGTGCTGCCGTATCTCTGTGGCGAGATTCAGGAACAGCGGCGTGAGCGGTGTTTCACCGGCAGCGATGCGCGCCAGTTCGGCGTGAAATTCATCGAGCTGCCTGAGCCGCTCCCCGTCGGGCAGATCGCCTTCGTCGGCGATGTCGTCCGCCGCGCGCGCGAAATGATAGATCGCCGCAACCGGCTTGCGCAGCCGCCTAGGCATCAGGATGGAAGCGACGGGGAAGTTCTCGTAGTGATCGACGGGCATTGTGGATGCTTATTTGGTATTTAGGGGATGCTTGCCCGTGCAATACACAGGCGATTCTCTGCTATTCATCATTCGGCGTTGACCCATCATCCGAAAGAGTTGCGTCCTCAACCCGCTCTATCAATCGTTCGTGCCCCCCGATTTTGAAAACGAGATCACCTTCAATCATGCGTGCTTCAAGGTCTAACAACCGTAGCCGCTTCCGATCTGTGTCTCCGCCCACTTCGATTTCGAATGCAGAAATTGCAGAGATCGGTGCCCGAACGTACCGCTCGATGAATGTTGCCATGATGCCGCCAGCTTCATTTTCGAGGTGTGCCCATGCGGCATCGCCGATGAACGCATGCCCTCCCTTTACATCGAACTCGGCTTGCAGGTCGCGAAGTCGTGGGTTTGGTGTGGGGTCAAGGACAACGAGTACAGGGATGGCACCCGAGCTAGCGCAGTCTTCCGCAAACTGAAGTTCTTCACCGAATCTACCTTGCCCGCTTGCAGCAATAGTCACGCGAAGCTTGAATTCGTAAGCAAGTGGTTTGCCGTCATGCCTGATTTTCCAGCAATCAACCTGCCGCCCTTTACTGTGATCATCGGTGCGCTTCACAACTTTGGCCCGAGCGCCTTTTGGCTCACCGCCAATGGCAGCAGCAAGGACGGGTTCAAAAAGATAACCAGTTTCTTGTGCAGAACGATTGTCAAGATCGTAGAAGAATTTTCGCCACGTGAGCCATGACGCGAGCGCCTCTGTATCAAGGCGACCATACTCAACCAGCGCGCGTGGTGATACTTGAACCATCGTGGGCATTGGCTGCGCAGAAAGGATCATTGCGTACTTGCGTCGGCGTTTGTGAAGTTCCGAAAGACACCGAAGATAGGTTACGAAGTCTGGTATCTGTTTGGTGCCAAGACGCATAAGTTCAATATGCTCGAACTCATCGAGTTGAATAGGCTCTATGAACCAATCATCTGGAACTGAATAGTAGTCATGATGCGGCACAATTTTCGCAGAAATTCCTGGACACACTTTATCAAGTTGCCCAGTCCTGCCAGTGTCGCGATAAACAACGCCAATTAATTTCACCAATTCACTTGGCGTCATGACCACTGGAAGATTTGTAGCAGTTCCTAGTGTCATCACCTTCGTAAGAAGTTTAGATTCCTCGGCATCGAGTTTGGGAGGGGGATTTTTCATGCAAGGTCCAGTTCTTGTTGTAGGAGGCTGTTGAGCATGCGTTCGGTTTTCTGAAGCGCTTCGCTCATGCCAGTGGATTCGGTCAGCACAAAACCAAGCAGACGAGGTTCTGATCTACAAGATGGTGGTTGTATGCCAGAACCAAATGCACCATCAATTGCTTGTAGATGCCTGGCAATTGCAGTTGCCGCTAGCGGAGGTACGGCATTTCCAATTTGTTGCGTAACACTTGTAGCATTGCCATAGAATCGATAGTGGTCTGGAAAAGTTTGTATTCGCGCACATTCACGAATAGTTAGAGGTCTGTTTTCGTGCGGGTGAATAAATTCCCGTGGTGCAGCTCCAGTGATAGTGAGGCTCTGTAGGTCCCCATATAGTCTCTTAATGCCTGAAGGTGCGCCACCTCGTTTTTCAGAAGGGGTGCCATCCATTACACGACGAAACGCACGCCGCCTAAAGCTGTCATGTTGATACTCCTCAGGCAAGTCTTTCATGGTCTGCCCCGGTTTAAGCAATGAATACAGTTCTTCTTCCTTAGTGACTGTTGAATGAAAATGTTCTGTGACGCTTCCGATGGTGTTTTTAGCACGCATTAGTTTGTCGAAGGAATTGGCCGCCTCTACCGTCAAGTAGTGTACTGTCGCCGATCGTGATCGTGCGGCGCCTCCAAGCCCTGCAAGCGCTTGATCAAGCGTGGGCGCGAACGGCTTAGAGCTCGGTTTCTTAGACTTGCCCGAGTCGTATGAGTAAGTCTCGTCGGGCAGGCTGAAATCCACGCCTAAGCGATTGCCGATGATTAGCACGCGCTTTCGTGTCTGCGGTACACCATAGGCAGCAAGGTTGGCCTTATGAACTCGCACCGAGTAACCAAGCGCCAAGAATTCACGCACTAAGGCAAAAACATCCGCGCCATAACCTGAAGTGAGCAGACCCTCAACATTCTCAAAAATGAACCACCTTGGGCGGATTTCTCCGACTATTCGAAGATAATTGAAGATCAATCGATTGCGTGGGTCTTGTGCGTCACGTGCTCCGGCAGTGCTAAATCCTTGGCATGGGGGGCCTCCAATCACCGCAAAGGGTTCTTTTGCGCCCAAGAGTTCCCGGAAGAAATTTGGTTCAACAGCCGAAAGATCAACATTGTGGCAAGTGCTTCCGATATTTTCTTCGTATGTGGCGCAAGCATCCTTATTGATTTCTGCACCGCAAATTGGCAGTAGCCCCGCGTTGGCAAAACCATAAGAGAAGCCACCAGCTCCCGAGAAAAGGGATAAAACTGAATCAGTCTTCGTGTTCGCGATTAGCATGATTGTTTGTGACTACCTAGGGTTTCCTGCAAATACCGTACATGTTAGCACCCCCTAACTCCTCAACCAATCGGTCAATGCTGGCTTGGTCGTTAGGCTGATCTTTTGCGCGTTGGCCGAGTTTTCTCAACTGTTCGCGGCTTGGGTAGCGCATATTGCGCAAATCGGTGGCATTTACCTGTGTGTGGCCCGAGAACACCCGAAAGTGTTCATCAAGAATGGTCGAGTTAAGAAACGTGGCCAGTCCCTTTGCGATATCCTCATCCATGCCGTGCTTCCCGATGTGAAATACATTCCAATGATTCTCGAAGCCGATATGCGTTGCATCCAACGCCTTATGAGGTAAATGGTAAGCCACGAGGCGACGGCGTTCTTCCTTTGCGGTAAAACGTTTAACAAGCACATAGTGGCCACGCGGCATCAGCCATTTGCTGATTTCGGAAGAAAGCCGCAAAGCGTTGGGTTTTTTTGTGTGGTTTTGGCCAGCATAGAGCGCCATCGTTAAAGTGGTGAGGATAGAGCAGGGGACAAGTGTCTTTTGCCGGTTCATCACGCCAATATTCCCTCAGCCGAAAATCCACTACCGGCCCGGTGCAGACTTCCAGTCCAATGTCGAGTAATGTGTGTGTACAAAATTTGGGAATGCTGGTTTGCCCGATAGCTGTTGGGATGTGAATGAATTGCTCTGCATCGTTTGGCTTCACAATCACGGCAGCATCAAACGCAGTCTGCTGGTAGTCTGAAAATTTTGCATCATGCGAAGTAGATACGATGACTGCGCCTTGTGGCTCTCCTTTAACCAAGTGGATGATGATGTTTTCTTGCAAAACGCCATCGTCATGGAAAGCCTGGTTTCGGCTTTCGAATAGATGCAGTTGGCGAATGGAGCAAGTGCGCAGAATCAGATTGCGGAACGGGCGGTAATAGCTTCCGTTGCAGAATGAACGGGGAATAATGGCGACAATCTCGCCTCCTTTTTCCATCAGCAAAACAGTCAATGCGACGAATGCCGTGTACAGGTTGACCGTCTCAATGCCAGCTATTCGTAATCTTACTGTGTCACATAGCGCTGAAGGGCGCATTGCGGCGTTAAAATCGGGCTCAAAATGCTCATTTACGCTATGTAAACTCCGCTTTTTCACCCGATTTTGCCTTGCACTGCATCCCTTGATCGCTATGTGACA
>JACREB010000207.1 GCA_016218475.1 Nitrosomonadales bacterium
CTCTATAAATTCATTTTGCAGGCGAATCGCGGCGTCGCGTACACGCTCACTCCTCGTCTATCTATTTGATATGTCTCGTCCTTCGCTGCGCGGCTCCTTGCGCTTCATCCCGCAAAATTGAATTTCTAGAGATTCCCTCAAATTGTGGAAGGACTGCCAATATCTATCGTTTCTCATTCTCAATTGATGAAACGGGCAAATCCAGCGTTGTGACAGCATCAACAGATGAAGTCGCAGGCGCTTCAATTATCGCTCCTGCATCAGCGGGTGGTGCAGGCGCCTGCTGTGGGGCGGGTGACTTGGCGACTGTTGCCTGCTTTTTATCTGCGGTAGCCTTGTTCAGGCCGACAACGGTTTTGGTCAACACCGCCTTGAACAAGAAGATGGCGACAATGCTTGCCAAGATGATAAATAGCAGGCGTTTTATAGCTCGTTCATTCATGGCCTATATTCTAGCAGTCTGTTGGACGCAAAGGGACAGACTATCCGATCATGGTTCGACAGGCTCACCACGAACGAATTAAATCTGCTTTTCCCTAAGCCGGACGAGCCGGAACCAAAATGTAGGTCATCGCATATTATTACGCCGCCCCAAAGCCGTCGCTTTACCTGCCATTTACTCCTGCGGCAATTTTTTCAGCAGCTTCTCGTGTATCCCGCCAAAGTCGCCGTTGCTCATTACCAGCACATGGTCGCCCGATTTTGCGGCAACGGCTATGATCCCGATCAACTCGTTGAGGTCATCCTTAACCACCGCTTTTTCGCCCAGCGGCGCCAATGCGCCGCGCGCATCCCAGCCGAGGTTGCCGGCGTAGCAGAACACCAGGTCGGCGCCCTTCAAGCTGCCGGGCAGCGCATTCTTCATCACCCCCAGCTTCATCGTGTTGGAACGCGGCTCCAGCACGGCGAGTATACGCGCCTTACCTGCCTTGCTGCGCAACCCGGCGATAGTGGTGTCGATCGCGGTGGGGTGATGCGCGAAGTCGTCGTATACGGTGATGCCGTTGACCGCGCCGCGCACTTCCATGCGCCGCTTCACATTCTCGAATTTGCCTAATGCGGCCAAGCCCTGCGTTACAGGCACGCCAACATGGCGCGCGGCGGCCAGCGCGGCCAGCGCGTTCATGCGGTTGTGCTCGCCGAGCAAGTCCCATTCGAGCGTGCCTTGCAGTTTGCCATTCAGCGTCACGCGGTCGTTTGTGTCGATGTGCCAGCCCCCCTCCCCCTGCACCTCTCCCACGGAGGGGAGAGGGGAGCCGAATGTTTCCACGGGCGTCCAGCAGCCGCGCTGGAGCACGCGCCGCAGCGACTCCTCGCGCCCGTTGCACACGATGAGCCCGTTACCCGGTATGGTGCGCACCAGATGGTGGAACTGCGTCTCGATACTGGCCAAATTCGGGAAGATGTCGGCGTGATCGAATTCGAGGTTGTTAAGGATCGCGGTGCGCGGATGGTAATGCACGAATTTGGAGCGCTTGTCGAAGAAGGCGGTGTCGTACTCGTCGGCCTCGATGACGAAGAACGAAATCCCCCCTGACCCCCCTTTTGCAAAGGGGGGGGCTGTAGTGCAGGCGTCGCTGGTTTTACCCCCCTTTGCAAAAGGGGGGCAGGGGGGATTTAGCCGCGCCGACACGCCGAAATTTTGCGGCACGCCGCCGATCAGGAAGCCGGGGTGGAGTCCCGCATATTCCAATATCCATGCCAGCATCGCAGATGTCGTCGTCTTGCCGTGCGTGCCCGCGACGCCCAGCACCCATTTGTCGCGCAGCAGCGTGTCCGCCAGCCATTGCGGGCCGGAGGCATAGGACAGGTTGCGGTTGAGGATTTCCTCCATCAGCGGGTTGCCGCGCGACACGACGTTGCCGATGACGAACACATCCGGCCCGAGCTCAAGCTGCTCTATGCCGAAGCCTTCGATCAGCCCGATGCCCTGCGCTTCCAGTTGCGTGCTCATCGGCGGATAGACGTTGGCGTCGCAGCCGGTCACGCGGTAGCCCGCCTGCTTGGCGATGACCGCGATGCCGCCCATGAAGGTGCCGCAGATGCCGAGGATGTGGATGTGCATTCTTGCCCTACTTCGTTGCCAAAACCTTCACCCGCCCTGTCGGGCGCCCTCTGATGTTACTCCTAGCCATTCGACTAGGCTGGCAAACAACGCCAGCCAAGTCGCTGGTTATCCCGCTTGCGGGAGAGGGGAAGGGGAGAGGGTGGATATTACGCTCGAAAAATAAAATACACCGCGCCCATCAGGCACAGCGCCGCGTACAGATAATCCCATTTCAGCGGCTGGTTCATATACAGCACCGCGAACGGCACGAACACGGACAGGGTGATGACCTCTTGCAGTATCTTCAACTGTCCGAGGCTGAGCTCGGCATAGCCGATGCGGTTCGCAGGCACCTGGAGCAAATACTCGAACAGCGCGATACCCCAACTGACCAGCGCCGCGATATACCAGGGCGACGTCGCCAGATTCTTCAGATGCCCGTACCACGCGAATGTCATGAACAAGTTGGATACGGTAAGCATCAGCGCCGTGACCAGTAGAGGATGTGAGATCAGGTTCATCGTTCGCTCCCTCTCTCTTGCTGAAAAAAGTTGGGATTGAGAGTAAAAACAACCGGCATCCGCAACCTCCGGTTATCGGACGCCCATCAATTCCACATCGAACATCAGCGTCGCATTCGGCGGAATCGCCCCCGGTGCGCCTTGCGCGCCATAGCCGAGATGCGGCGGGATGATCAGCGTGCGTTGCCCGCCCACCTTCATGCCTTCGAGGCCTTTGTCCCATCCTTCGATTACCTGACCGGCACCGAGCGGAAATTCGATTGGCGCGCCGCGGTCGCGCGAGCTGTCAAACTTTTTGCCTTTATTGTCTTTGGCAGCCTTATCGTACAGCCAGCCGGTGTAATGCACGGCCACTTCGCGCCCTGCGGTGGCTTTTGCGCCCTTACCCAGTTTCTTGTCGGTTTTAATCAGCTTGGTTATGTTGCCTGTTTCCTTTTTTACTGCGGCCTTTCCGGCATAGGCGGCAGTTGAAAAAATGCCGACAGCCAACAGCAAAGCCAGCGGGAAAAAGAAAAAGCGTTTCATCATTGCGGCACCTCAAAAGAAATGTTGTTGGTTCGAAAAATAGCAGATTGTTGTACGGGGTAAAACACCATCAACCCCCCGGCGTGTAGGGATTGGTCAGGCTGTCGAGCAGCTCTGCCAGCACGATGCGGAATTGCTGTTCGTCGCAGCCCATCAGCACCGCGTCTTCCAGCGCGTCCTGGCAGATCTGGCGGATCTCGTCGAGATTCTCGCGCAGCACCTTGTTCTTTTCCACGCAGGCGATGACTTCTCCTTTGGATGAACGCCAGATGATGGTCTTGTCGTGCGGCATGCCGGTCACATCTTGGGCGGCGTCACATTGACAACGATGCCGTGCTGCCCCGCCATGCGGCGTATCCATTTGTCTGAATTGATGCTCATCGCGCTTCCTGAATATTTTTTCTGGGGGGTGTTTTCACTCGGGCGCAATTTTAACCAATTCGCCGCCATTGCGCGCAGATTTGCTAAAATTCGCGTCTTACCGCATTCCGGCACAGCCACAATGTCCAACAGAAAAATTCTCGTCACCTCCGCGCTGCCCTACGCCAACGGCAGCATCCACCTCGGCCACCTGGTCGAATATATCCAGACCGACATCTGGGTGCGCTTCCAGAAGATGCTGGGCAACGAGTGCCACTATGTTTGCGCCGACGACACCCACGGTACACCGATCATGTTGCGCGCCGAGAAGGAAGGCATCACGCCTGAGCAACTGATAGACCGGGTGTGGCATGAACACAAGGCGGACTTTGACGGCTTCCATGTCGAATTCGACCACTACGGCAGCACCAACGGCGACGAGACCAGAGAGTGCGCGGAGGATATTTACCGCAAGCTGAAAGCGGCCAACTTGATCGAAGTGCGCTCTGTCGAACAGTTCTATGACCCGGTCAAAAGCATGTTCCTGCCGGATCGCTTCATCAAGGGCGAGTGTCCCAAGTGCCACGCCAAGGATCAATACGGCGACAACTGCGAAGCTTGCGGCGCCACCTACGCGCCCACCGAACTGATCAACCCATATTCCGCCGTATCCGGCGCGCAGCCCGAGCGGCGCAACTCAGACCATTACTTCTTCAAGCTCTCCAGTTGTGCAAATTTTTTGCAGGGCTGGATTTACAAGGATGCAGGAATAGTACGAGATATTTCCGAGGGACCAATTGATCCTTCTGAAATGAATCTGTTGAAGCCAACTCTACAACTCGAAGCGCGCAATAAAATGGCTGAATGGCTTTCCAATCTTAACGATTGGGATATATCTCGCGATGCTCCGTATTTCGGCTTCGAGATTCCCGGCACCGATGGCAAAAAATTCTTTTATGTATGGCTAGATGCACCAGTGGGCTACATGGGCAGCTTCAAACAACTGTGCTGCCAGAGAACAGAGAACAGAGGACAGAAGACAGCAACTCCCTCCCCCCTCGCGGGGGAGGGCGGGGGAGAGGGGGAACCGAACTTCGACGACTACTGGAAACCAGGCTCCCAAACTGAGCTGTACCACTTCATTGGCAAGGATATTTTGTATTTCCACGCGCTGTTCTGGCCTGCTATGTTAGAAAATGCTGGCTATCGCACACCAACCAGCATCTTCGCGCATGGCTTTCTCACCGTGAACGGCGAGAAGATGAGCAAGTCGCGCGGCACGTTCATCACCGCAAATAGTTATCTCAAACAGGGACTCAACCCGGAATATCTGCGCTATTACTATGCTGCGAAACTAAACGGTACGATGGAAGACCTTGACCTGAATCTTGATGATTTTGTGGCGCGGGTGAATTCTGATTTGGTGGGGAAATATGTGAACATCGCTAGCCGAACAGCAGGATTTATTAACAAGAACTTCGATGGGTATTTAGCAACCACTTTATCGAGTATAGAAAAATATGCCTACCTTGAACATTCTGAAAATATTCTTGGTGAGAATATAGTTGGTATGCCCAAACAACCTGTAGGAGCAAAATTCAAACCTCTTCCGGAAGGTGATCCTGACAGAGACGAATATCAGTTGATCAGACGTGCCATGTCGAAATCTCAAGACATTAAGCAAGCATATGAAAACAGAGATTACTCAAAAGCTGTAAAAGAAATTATGGCAATTGCTGATTTTGCCAATCAATATGTTAATGACATGGAACCTTGGGCACTTTCTAAGCAAGAAGAACAGTCAAATAAACTACATCAAGTTTGCACAGTAAGTATTAATTTGTTTCGTCTCCTAACTATTTATTTGAGACCGCTACTGCCCAAATTGGCAGGCGAAGTTGAAGACTTTCTGGATATTCCAGCTTTATCGTGGAAAAATTCAGAAAGTCTTTTGCTTGGCCACCACATAAACCCATACAAGCACCTGATGACCCGTGTCGACCAAAAACAAATTGACGCCATGATCGAAGCCAATAAAGAAACCCTTGTACCACCGCCATCGCCTGCCCGTCATGGCGAGGCACAGCAACATGCACCCTCTCCCCTAGCCCCTCTCCCGCCAGCGGGCGAGGGAAATCTAATTTCCATCGACGACTTCAGCAAGGTCGATCTGCGCGTGGCGAAGATCGTCAACGCGGAGCATGTCGAAGGCGCGGAGAAGCTGCTGAAGCTGACGCTGGACATCGGCGAGGAAAATCTGCGCACGGTGTTCGCGGGCATCAAGTCGGTTTACGATCCGGAAAAATTGAAAGGGCGCATGACGGTGATGGTCGCAAACCTCGCGCCGCGCAAGATGAAGTTCGGCCTGTCGGAAGGCATGGTGCTGGCTGCTTCTGGCGATATGCCCGGCCTGTTCATCCTCAGCCCGGACGATGGCGCGCAGCCGGGCATGAGAATCAAGTAATCGGAGAGAAAAGTGGCGCTGTCGATTACCGATGCTTGCATCAATTGCGGCCTTTGCGAAGATGAATGCCCGACCGGCGCGATCTCAATGGGCGATGAATATTTTGTCATCGACCCCGATAAATGCAACGAGTGCGTGGGCTACTACGACCAGCCCCGTTGTGTTGTCGTAGGCCCCGTAGATTGTTTTCTGGATGCGAACGGCAATGAATTTCGCTTGAAGCATACATAACAACACAAACCTGCCGCACAACTTCTCCGCATTGCCAAAAAATTCATTTTTCATCTCTTCAATTCGCTTTTTAACGGAATTGAAGAATGTAGCGCAGAAATACTGCCTTTTTTTCCATCTTATCCACCCATGAAATCCGGTGTGCGAGCGGTAATCTGCCGCACGCAGCTTGTTCGCCCACGGAAAAGATACCGGCAAAAATACTGGCTGCTTACCAATGCAAAAGGCCGGGCTATTGTTTCTTGCCTGCCACATGCAGTTGAGAGGAAAAAATAAATGAAGACAACAAATCAAAGACAGGCTGTGGCAGCCACCATCCTTTTGTTTAATTCCGCAACCGCCCAAAGTGAAGGGGTGTTGAATATCGAGTATCTGCCAAATACAAGAGGATATGAAAGAACGATTGGAGCCGGGTATTACCAGTTCAATGATGATGGATTCGGGTTTTATGGGAACGCCCAAACGACTTTGAAGAAGCGACAGCCCATGTATCAAAACTTGACTGTTTCAAGTTTCGGCGACCCGGTTACCGAGAGATATAAAGACCTGAACGTGGGAGATGTTGGCATAACAAAAAAAATCAGTCCGGGCGTTGGGGTATATGCAGGGCTGGGATATGCATCCGTGACTGGGGAGGCGCAAAAACGCGATCCGCTCCAAATTCTCGGGAACAACGGGACTTATTACGTAAAAGACCCCCAAAACGACAAGTCTGGCGCAAATTTTAACGCTGGAATTATCGTGCTTTCACAACATCTCGCATTCAATCTTGGTTATCATTCGATTACCAGATCCGCATATTTCGGGATTGGCGTACGACTCTGAATTTTCCAATGTCGTAATAACAACCGGATTCCGGCCACTCGCCAGAATGGCTAAGAGCCTATTTCAGTAGGTTTCATGCCCCGCGCCGTTTGCCTGCGGGATGCGGTGCGAGGCGCGGGCTGCGCCGTGTAGTCATTCTCCACAAGCGGGCCGCAACGCCGCAATGCGCCCGCAGGCAAACGGCCCTCCGGGTTGGGTCTGGGCGCGGCGTCTGCGGCGTTGCACCGCTTGCCGATGGAACGACCATCGGCAGCGCGCTGCGCCTTGCATCCATCCGCGCCCAGACCCAACGCGGGGCATGAAACCTACTGAAATATGCTCTAAATGGAATTCGCAAAATTGAACCGACGTAATGAAAATTAACAATATCCCTTTTCGCACTATCTGGCCCACCGCCGGCAACGCGGCGGTGGAAATCATCGACCAGACAAAGCTGCCTCATATTTTTGCCACATTGCGCCTGAACACCATGCGCGATGCCGAGCGCGCGATACGCGACATGCAGGTGCGCGGCGCGCCGCTGATCGGCGTGACAGCGGCCTATGGGGTGGCGCTGGCGATGCGGGATAACGCCTCGGATGCCGCGCTGGCCGAGGCTTGCAGCGTGTTGTTGGCCGCTCGCCCCACGGCGGTTAACCTGCGCTGGGGGGTGGAAAAAATGCGCTCCATCCTTGCGCCGCTCGCGGCGGGCGAACGTGCCGCTGCGGCATGGCGGGAAGCGGCGCGCATTGCCGACGAAGATGTGGCGATCAATGCGGCCATCGGCAAACATGGCAGCGAGATCATCCGCAACATTCATCAGCGCAAAAATGCTACGGTCAACATACTGACGCATTGCAACGCGGGCTGGCTGGCGACGGTGGACTGGGGCACCGCGCTCGCGCCGGTCTACACCGCATTCGATGCGGGCATCCCGCTGCATATATGGGTGGACGAGACCCGTCCGCGCAATCAGGGCGCCAGCCTCACCGCGTGGGAGCTCGGCCAGCACGGCGTGCCGCATACCGTGATCGTGGACAACGCGGGCGGGCACCTGATGCAGCACGGCATGGTGGATCTGGTGATCGTCGGCTGCGACCGCGTCACGGCGCGCGGCGATGCGTGCAACAAGATCGGCACTTATTTGAAAGCATTGGCCGCGCACGACAACGGCGTGCCGTTCTATGTGGCGCTGCCCACGCCGACGATAGACTGGACGCTGCAGGACGGCGTAAAGGAAATCCCCATCGAGGAACGCGCCCAAGAAGAGGTGACGCATATTGCCGGGCTAGCTGAGGATGGGCAAGTGCGCACCGTGCAGATCACCCCGAAGAGTTCGCGCGCCGCCAATTACGGCTTCGATGTGACTCCGGCGCGGCTGGTGACCGGACTCATCACCGAGCGCGGCGTGGTGTCGGCCGATGCGGAGACGATGCGTGTATTGAAATAAATCCTTCCCCACAAACGTGAAGGATATTTGAATGAAACAACTATCAGGAAAGGCCAAGGAGTAAAACCATGAAAAAAATATTCGACTATCAGATGGAATGGAGCGGGCTGCAAAACAGGATGGCCTACATGTTCAATCCCAAATCGGGGCGCACCGTTCTTTTGGCGGTCGACCACGGTTATTTCCAGGGCGCGCCGAGCGGGTTGGAGAATCTGCGGAAGACCATCGAGCCGTTGCTTCCCTACTGCGACGCGATCAGCCCGGCTATCGGCGGGCTCAAGACAAGCATGGATCCGCGCACAAGAACGCCGATTATTCTCCGTGCCACAGGCGGCAACAGCATGCGGCGCTCCGATGAGTTGGACGACGAGATCGCCACCGTGTCGGTGGAAGAGATGATCCGCTGTAATGCCATCGGCTTTACCGTTTCCTGCTACGTCGGCCTCCCCAACCAGCGGCAGACCATTGAAAATCTGACCACCCTTGCAGATGAAGCCCACCGCTACGGCCTGATTGCCATTGGCATCACTGCCGTCGGCGCGGATCCCGTATTGACCAAATTCGTAAAAGGTGAAAGGGAAGACGGCGGCGAGCTGACGCCTGACGATAAAAAAGATGCCGTCCGCTATCTCAAGCACGCCTGCCGGGTGCTTTCCGAGAACGGCGCCGATATCGTGAAGACCTATTACTGCGACGGCTTCGAGGAAGTGGTTGATGCCTGCCTTTCCCCGATCGTGATTGCCGGCGGAACAAAAAGGCCGACAAAGGAGGCGCTCGATTTTACCCATAAGGCGATCAGCGCGGGCGCGGTGGGTGTCGATATGGGGAGGAATATCTTCCAGAACGAGCATCCTGTTGCCATGATCCAGGCCGTCCGGGCCGTGGTACATGAAGGCAAGAGCGTGGCAGAAGCGTACGAGCTCTACGAAGAAATCCGTAATGCGTGAGAAGTGGTAAACCCAGAACACTCATTAGAAAAACTTCGTCATACCGGCGCAGGCCGGTATCCAGATAATTAGAAATTTCCCGCGTTAGCGGGGCAGCATCATGGTTTTGCCCGCTTTGCGGAATGTTTTCATTGCTGGATACCGGCCTGCGCCGGTATGACGACCTAATGAATTATTGGGATAAATATACTCACCAACTCTATCATTCAGGAAAAAATATGAAAGTCGGAATGTATTACAACAACCGGGATGTCCGCGTGGAAGAGATGCCTGTTCCGGAGGTGGGTGAGAAAGACATCCTGATCAAGGTCAGGGCGAGCGGCATCTGCGGCAGCGATATCATGGAGTGGTACCGCATCAAGCGCGCGCCCCTCGTGCTGGGCCATGAGGTGACAGGGGAAGTGGTTAAGGTGGGGAGCGGGGTGACGAAATTCGCCCCCGGTGACCGTGTCTTTACCATCCATCATGTCCCCTGCGACGAGTGCGAGGAGTGCCTCAAGGGGCACCACACGGCCTGCCGCGATCTTCAGGGGATCAATTATTTCGAGCCGGGCGGTTTTTCGGAGTTTCTGAAGGTGTCCGGCAAGAGTGTCGATACGGGCACCCTGAAACTTCCCCCCGAAGTCTCCTACGAAGAAGGCACCTTCATCGAGCCGCTCGGGACGGTGTTGAGAGGGCTGCGGACGGCGGATGTCAAGCCGGGGGAAAGCGTGCTGATCCTCGGCAGCGGCCTTTCCGGTTTGCTCTACATCAAGGCGGCGCGGGCGCTGGGTGCCGGTAACATCATCGCCGCCGATATCCGGGACAACCGCCTCAAAGCAGCGGCACGGTTTGGCGCCACGCATACGGTGAACGCCTCGGAAGACGTGCCTGCCGCCGTCAAAAAGCTCAACGGCGATCGTCTTGCGGACAAGGTGATCATCTGCACCGGCGCACTGCCGGCCATCTCGCAGGCGCTCGATTCCGTCGAGCGCGGCGGCACGGTGCTCTTCTTCGCCGTACCCAAACCGGGCGAGACAGTTCCGGTCGATTTCAATCCCTATTGGCGCAACGATATTTCATTCAAGACCAGCTACGGTTCCGCGCCCCTCGATCATTATCAGGCTCTCGAACTGATCAGGAGAGGAAATATCGATGTGAAGGACATGATCACGACCCGCCTGCCGCTGGGCGAAATCGCAAAGGGTTTCGCCATGGCTGCCGAGGGCAAGGATTGCCTCAAGGTGATTATCGAGCCGTAAAAAATCGGAGCTTCCCGTGGCTGCCATCGCACAATGCGCCGCTGGCACTGTGCTTGCAGCCGCAAAAATAAACGCTCCCGGACTCATTTGCCTTGTATTCGACTTTTAATTCAGGCCGCCGATGCCGGATGCCATTGCGCAGATCAACCCACGTGCCCCGGCGCGACATGGCATGGTGCATGGAATGCACACGTTATTGCTGTTTCGGAAAATGAATGGAATTATTCCTTGATCGCTTCGACCGGGATGAACAGAGTCACGTCATCGCTGACATAGGGTACATGCTTGCTGACGTTGAATTCGGAGCGTTTGATTTTTGCGGTGGCGTTGGCTCCGCAGGCATCTTTTTTGAGCATCGGGTGAGGCATGCAATGGAACGATGTCACCGTCAGCGCCACGGGTTTGGTCACGCCCTTGATGGTCAGTTCACCCTCCACGCCGGTTAATTTGTCGCCGTCGAATTTCAGTTTATGGGACTTGAAGGTGATGGCGGGGAATTTCGCGGTGTCGAATAATTCCTCGGCCTGAATGTGTTCATTGAAAAGAGGGAGGCCGGTGTTCACGGATTTTGCGTCGATAACCACATCGACAGAGCCGGTTTTGGCGGCGCGATCCATGACGATGGTGCCGCTGGTTTTGTCGAAACGGCTAACCTGCGTGGAGTAACCAAAATGGCTGTATTCGAAACGCGGGTAGGTATGCGAGTTCTGGATGACATATGTTTCCGGCGCGGCAAAAGCGGCGCTGGACAGCGCTATGGCAACGGCGATTGCAACGAGTTTTTTCATGATGTTTCTCCTCGGTAGTTGTTGAGAACAAAACTATTTTTTGATTGGCGGTGCTGCATTGGTTACGATGTGGAACACGATCTGCACTTCATTGGCCACCGTGCCGACATCCGCCCAGAGGCCTTCGCCGATGGCGTAATCCAGCCGCTTCAGCGTGAAAGCCCCGTCAAATATGCCAACCGCGCCTTCCTGCCTGAAAGTGAACGGGGCGGAAACATCCAGCGACCGGCCTTTGATGGTGAGCTTGCCGAGCGCTTCATAACGGTTGCCGCCGAGTGCTTTGACGCCGCTGGAAACGAATTGGGCGGCAGGGTATGCCTTGGTGTTGAACCAGAGTTTGCCGGCCACTTCATCATCGCCCTCGCTGGAGCCGGTGTCGATGCTGGCAAGATCGGCTTCCAGCCTGGCCTGCGCGGCATTGATCCTGGCCGGGTCGAAAGCGAGCTGCGCCGTAAACTTGCCGAACTTGCCTTCCAGCGGTACACCCATTTGCCGGTACGCAAAGGTCAACGTGCTCTTGTTGATCTGCACCTGATTGAACTCGGCAGCTTGCGCGCTGCCTATGGTGGTGGCGAACAACAGCAACATCAAGAGCGGTGATTTTTCCATGGTTAAGCTTAACTTTGTTTGCTGAGAAATTTCCGTTCGCCCTGAGCTTGTCGAAGGGCATTGGGTGAGTGGCTGGTGGTTCGACAAGGCTCTCCTGAGTTTATCGAATGGCTCACCACGAACGGTGAAATGAACAACATGGCAGTTAAATCCCCTTGCCGAATGGCAACATGCGGCGCAACGTGGCGTCATGCTCGATAAAGTGGTGTTTGAGGGCTGCGGCTATGTGCATGCCGACCAGCGCCAGCAGCCCGAAGTTCAGCGTCTGGTGAACGGTTGTCAGCAACTCGCCCAGCGCTTTGTCTTTGGCCACCAGGTCGGGCAACTGCACCAACCCCAGATAGACCACGGGAAATCCTTTGGCCGAACTCATCAACCATCCCGACAGCGGAATGACCAGCAACAGCGCATAAAGCAGCAGATGCAAGCCGTGGGCGACGCGCTGCTGCCATGGCGGGATGGTTTCCGGCAACGGCGGCGGGGTATGTGTCGCCCGCCATGCCAACCGTGCCACGGTCAGCAGAAGAATCGTCACCCCCAGCCATTTGTGATAGTTGATCAACTGCAATTTGAGCGGCGAAAGCGCCAGCTCATGCATATAAACACCAAGCGGAAAAGTAGCGAAAATGAACAATGCTGTCAGCCAGTGCAGCGAGATCGCCGTTGCTGTGTAACGGGTCGCAGAGCTCATTTAATCTTTCCTTTTCGCTATGCGCCTCAGTTACTCAGCCGTCAGCAATAAAGGCTACAGAATTGTCGGCTAAGAATATGGTGTAGCCATATTTACTGGCTGCCGTGTAAGTTGTTTGGCTGTTTTGTCCTCTTTCTTGCGCTCGGGGCAATCAGGAAACACTGGGTTATTCCATTTCTCTTTCAAAACAGCAATGACCATGTAGGGTGCGTTCCATGCACCCTACGATATTTCACTATTGATCTGAAAATGGAATTATTCATGGCTCGCGACTGCTGTTTTTCAACAAAGCTGCTACACCTATTTTGAATCTGTTTTCCCGGCAGGTTTTTTTATGGTAGCGTGAGTCAATCTTATACTGAGCGCCTCGCTCTTTTCCGCCACATAATCGCTGCCTTGATCGAAACGCCATACCCAGGCGCCGCCACGACGGGTTCTGAACGTTGTGTCAGTCCAGTATTTCCCGGCCACGGATTCCGGAAAATACGCTTTGGGAAGGGTAGGCCCGGGGAGGGGTATGCTGGTATCCACGATGGTGTTTAACTCAAAACGGCTTGGCAGATACCAATCGGTTAAACCGCAAAGTTTTTTTGCATTAACCGCTTTGATGTAGGAATCGGTATCGCAGTCGCTGCCGCTGCATACTCCGCCCTTGGCCTTGCCCTCCCAGCCGCCGTTGGAGGTTTTATCCGGGTCGTACCAAGTGTAGGTATTGTTGATGTTCTGCAAACCCGGTTCGGTGGTTTTTACTTCCCAGACCAAACCGGACTGGTTGTCTTTCACGCATACCCATGGTTGTTTGGCATAGTCCTTGCCGTCATTCACGCTGCCATCTTGGTTAATGCGTGTCATATCGAATATAAACGGCTTGAGAGAGACGGCATCGCCGCAACCTGCGATTGCCAAAGCACCCAGCAACATAGCCATGATGCGGCAGGAGGCAATGGAATTTCTTGATGCCGTGCTTTTGTTGATCATCATTTTCATTTGGTTTGGACGTAGGTAAATGTAGGGGTATTTATTCGGCAGAGGGCGGGCATTATCGTGGAATTGCGTGTGTTGTTCAAGCATTCATCTGGCGGCGATGTTGTTTTGGCTGCCTGTTTGACCATCTCTTTATGATAGTGCATTTTTGCTCCCGGCCCGGCTGCGCAGAGTGGCGCGGAACGATTCCAGTTCCAACTCCAACTCTCTGAAATCAGTGGAAGATGCCCAGAATAGCCTGATTTGTTCGCGCTCCGCGCGGCCGCGCAGGCGCGGTTCACGCTCAGCAGCCAGACGCTGCTCCGTCCACAACCCGCCCATCCGGTGGTAACAATCGCTTTCGCGGCAACCGGTGATAAACACGCCATCGACCTGACGCTCGCGCAGCGCATACTCGATGAAGGAAGGCGGCAGCATCGCAGTACATGGCAGGCTCATTACAGCCACGCCCCTGCTGCGCAATTCTTCGATATTTGCCGCATTATCGCAGCCGAAAACCATGACCCGCGCATCGCCTTCAAGCTTTGCCAGATCGTCCGTCATTGCGGCGCGAAGCCCGGATATCGGCAGGGATGGCATTTCTATTCCGCTTACATAGTTGGCTTCGCTCCTGAAAGGGGTCGATGACGGGCAAGAGCCGATACAGATGCCGCAACTGACACAGCGATCCGGCACAACGACGGCCTCTTCCGCAAAGTGCATGCCGTCGCTGCGCGGTTTCATCACCACCGCCTCATAGGGGCAATCGGCGACACAAAACCTGCATCCGCTGCAATATTTCAGGTTGACTTCGGCAACCGGTATTTGCCTGAGCCTGGACGGCAGCCACGGCAGCACGCCGAGCAGCAGGCTGATCCCGGTTACCAGCGCCCATACTTGCCCTGCCGACCAGACATCCAGCAGCGGATAAACAAATAAATAAAACCAGTCGATCCCGATATTGCGCGGCTCGATCCCCATATCCGCCGGGCCTTGGCTCAGCGCCGGTTTCACCAACGCGAGAACCAGCATCGCCAGCAGAGTCCCAAGCACAAGCCCGCGCCTCGGATTAACCACCGGATAGCTTATGCGCAGGATATGTATCCAGAGAAAGAACAGCACAAACAACGGAATGGTCGCGTGGGAAAACGATATCAGCGAAAAAAACCGGTCATTGAGGACTTCCCGTGAAATAAAACTTTGCGACAGCGGCCCGCCGAATATCGGCAGCCAGTCGAACCACTCCATGGTAGCCACGGTGGAATATTGGGCCAGCTTGTCCCACGGCATCCAGTAGCCATTGATGCCCGAGGCATATATCAGCCAGATCAGCGGGACTCCGGTAATCCAGGAAAACCAGCGCGCCCCGCGATAGCGGCCGAGAATGAATTCGCGCAGCAGGTGCAGCGCCATCACGACTATCAGCGCATCGGCAGCGTAGCGGTGCAGGCTGCGCATAATGCCGCCGAGATACCATTGTTCGCTGGTGATGTATTCGACGGAGGGATAGGATAGCTCTATGCCCGTCCGGTAGAAGCCATAAAGATAGGCGCCGCTGGCGACAAGCACCCAGAAGAAACAGAACCCCAGCGCACCCAGATAGTAAAACGGGTTAAGGTCGTTGCCGAAGGTTTTATTCAGGATGCCTTCAAGGCGGAGCAGCGCCTTGCGCGGGAATGGCTCGGGAAGATCGGGAGTGGTCAATTCAAGGAACCTTTGCAAACTGTTTGCGACGATGCGTTACAGTGTTGTGCAATGCTTCATCAGCTACCTGATATGCCCCGACCGCTACGCGCCGTGCGCCTTGTATCAATATTATCCGCAAGCCAGACGAAAATATTTTGAAACACTCCGCCAAGAATCTGATGGCGTAATATAATGGCTACATTAAGCACATCAATGGAGAATAGACTTGGAAGTTATTTACTACACTATGGTGGCCGCCGGCCTCTACCTCATATCCGACCGGATACTTGACCGCATCGAGGTTTCGCGCGGGGAACGTTTCAAGTATCGCAGCATCATTTTCTTTTTTATCATTCTGGTGCTGGCATTCATCTCTTTCGGCCTCATCAATTTTATTGTGCTTGATTCCAATTCCAACTAGCTAGGCGGAAAAAACACCACTGCTTCACAACACCGGGTTGCATCCGCCAGCCGTAATTTTGTAAATGTGTTTACGCCCGTCGCCGCATGGCTTTGAAAACCACCACCAGAAACATGATGCCGCCAACAACGGCTATCAGTCCGCCCAATCCCATCAGCCCCATGCCCGCCGTCTGCGCAAAGCCGTGCAATCCTTGCGCTGCGCCCGCGACTTTGCGCTGAACGCCATATCCGCCGGACCACAACAAACCGAGAATGTGAAGCAATTGGCCGGCGCCATATATGTAAGGCATCAACGCGGCCCACTTCAAATCCGGCTCACGGTAGCCGAGACGCGGCAACAGATGAATGGCCAGCCCCATGAAGGCCAGGCTGATTGCACCGCCGGTTCCATGATAGTGCGCGGTGATGATCGTATTACTTTCTCCGATCATCAGGCTTATTCCTCCGCCGATGGCGAACAATATGATTGACGAGAGCAGTGCCGCGCGCTGGGGGTCTGTCGCCGCAGGACCTCTTCCCGCCCCGATTCCATAAAGAATCGCCAAACCGAGCGGTACCGGCGCGAAGGCTCCTCCGACTTTCATCAACTGGGTGAACTGCACCATATAATTGCCCAGGTTGTCACCATAAAACAGGTAGATGAACGGGACGTAGAACACCGGCAACAGTCCCAGTATAAGGAATATTGAAGCCACTCTCGGGGTCAGCGGAACTTTTGCACCGCAGGCATCGGCCAGCCACAGCCAGCCGGCCAGCATCAACAACAAATAGGTGAACTGCAACACGTGGCCGCCACCCCAGAATAGCAGGTCATAATATTGCGTGCTTTCAACAATATCCGGTACAAGGGCATAAGACCAGCCAAAAGAAATCAATGCAAATACCGTGGCGATGGAAGCGGCATAAAAACCGATACGTATCGAACCTTCCCCTCTCTGCCACAGATCGGCGGACGGTGCCGCTATCAGGCTGCGCAGCACCGATATTGCGATGCCCGCGCCGAAAACGATCAATCCCGAAAAAAAGAAAGCGCTTTGAATAACCGGCACATAATTGCTCATCAGCGGTTTGCCCGCACCGACAAAAGGGGACAGGACGATTGCGGCAGCCCCGCCGGAAGCCAGCACCAGAGCCAGCCAGCCGATGCCCACGAACCTGGATGATGAATTCAGGCTCCACAACACACCGGCGAATGCCATGAACCACAACAGCACCGACAAATCCACATGCACCACAAGCGCGCTGTGAAAGAAATCGACCCAGGGAAAAACATCCTGAATATAAGGAGTGCGCGAAAGCACCAGAAGAATGGCAAACAGCCCGGCGCCTACCAGAGAAGCAATGCCGAGCCACAACCAGCCGGAAGCAAGTTTGCGGCTCGCCTCCGATGGCATAGAAAGCGCAAATCCGCTCCCGCGCTTTTCTTCGCCAGCCACCTCTGCGCCTTGGTTGGCATCTTCTTGCTGATACGTAGAACTCATTCTTTTCACTTGTGTTGCATAGTTGCGCTTAAATTTTTGTTCTTGAAAATAAACCCGCCTGTCGCCGCTTTGAAGTCGATCACCATGACACGCCCCGGTGCAAGGTTGACCGTCTCCTCGCTTACATAGTTGAAATCACCCCCGGGATGATCCTTAAGGCGCGCCTTAATAGTATGGTTACCCGCCTTCACCGGAATGCGCCGGTAAATATTGGCATTGCTGCTGTGCGCCAACCCGGTCGGCCTCAATACCTCGTGATAGAGCCGCTTTCCATCCATTTCCAACTCGACAACCACATCGGCGCGCCCGCGCGGGCATACCGTAGTCCCTCCTTTACGCTGGTATGCAGGCAGTTTGGCCATCTCTTCCGGGGTACGTTCGCGACAGGCTCCCACGTGCTGCCCGGCATGCCTGAAGCTCAGCTTGATCAATGTTTCATCCGGCTGCAGGTGAGTGTATGCCGGAAGAGTGGAGAAATAGCCGATCACCCCCATGAACAGGGCATAGAACAGCCCTTGGCTGATGTATTGCAATGGCTTAACCATGTTTCACCCCCTCGGAGGATACGGGCGCTTCCGCAGCCGGAGCTTTGCGGCTAACATAAAATGCATCGGAGAAATACTGATCTTCCGGCAATCCCTTGGCCATGAATGGCGTGCGGCCTGCCTCGACCATCTCGGGCGAGCCGCAGGCATATACCTGACAGTTGCCAAGGTTTTGGTAATCCTGCAAGATGGCCTCATGAACAAAGCCGGTCCGTCCCTGCCAGCCATCCTCCGGTTTCGGTTCGGACAAAACCGGTATGAATTTGAAATTGGCATGCTCCTGCTGCCATTTTTCCGGCAAATCCGAATACAAACCAGCCGGTGACCTGGCACCCCAATACAACACTATGGTACGGGTAAGCCCGATATTAAAGGCATACTCCAGCATGCCCTTGATAGAGCCGAAACCACTCCCCCCGCACATGAAAATAATAGGTTTATCGCCTTCTTTGTGCAGGAAGAAACTGCCAAGCGGGCCTTCCACTTGCAACGCATCTCCTTCTTTCATTTTATTGAAAACATGTCCGGTGAATTTCCCGCCCGGCACCAGGCGGATATGCAGTTGCAGGCGATCCGCTTCCTGCGGCGCATTGGCGATGGAAAAATTACGCTTGGTGCCATCATCCAGCAATATGGCGACATACTGCCCCGCGATGAATTTCATCTGCTCGCCGCCTTCCGGATGCAATTCAAGCAGCATGACATCTGAAGCAGCCCGCTCCATCTTTTGCACCGTAAAATTCATGGTTTTGATCGGGAACCGCCCCAATTCGTCGATTTCACAGCATTCTATGTGCAAATCGGACAGCGGCCTTGCGCGGCAGAACAGCGCCTTGCCTTCCGCTTTTTCCGCCTCGGTGAGCACCCCTTTCTGGTAAGTGCCGTAATCGACCGTGCCTCTCAGTATCTTGCCCTTGCAGCTTCCGCAAACGCCTTCCCGGCAAACATAGGGCAAATTCACCCCATGGTGCAATGCGGCTTCGAGTATGGTCTCGCCCTTTCTGGCAGCCACCGTATGCCCGCAGGGAACCGTGGTGATTTCGTATTCGCCCTGTTTCGCCCGTCCGAGAAACGGCAACAACAATAAAAAGCCGGTAATCCCTCCTACCAGTCCCCAAACCTTGGCCGGATTCCAGGTATAAAGCAACGGGTATGCCCACAAATAGAACCAGTCCAGATTCAATACGTCCGCCACATTGTCCAGATTCGTATGGCCCTGGCTTACGGCGGGTTTGATCAGCGCAAGCGCGACCATGGACAGGATCAATCCGATCGTAACGTCTTTGGGCGGGGATGTTTTGGCATTCGGGACACGCTGGGTGTGAATCCAGATAACGGCAAAAGCACCCAGCGGAATGCCCATGTGCATTAACGAAAGCAGCGTGAAGAAACGATCGTTTACGCTGCCATCCTCGAGAAAATTGCGCACCAGGGGCGCACTGAAAATCGGCAGCGCATCCAGCCATTCCGCGGTAGCCACCGCGACAAACTGCGCCAACTTATCCCAGGGCAACCAGTAGCCGCTTATGCCGGCCATGACAGTCAGCCACAACACCAGAATGCCCGTGTACCATGAAAACCACCGGAAGTTCCGGTAGCGATCGAAAGCGAAGTTTCGCAGCAAGTGAAAAACTGCAAACAATATCATGCCGTCGGACGCATAGCGGTGCAGGCTGCGCATGATGCCGCCCAGATACCATTGGTTATGGGTTATCTGCTCCACCGTATTGAATGCATCTTCCACGCCGGTGTCGTAAAATGCAAAAATATAAAAACCGCTGACGACGATGATCCAGAACATCAAATAGGTAATTCCGCCCAGATAATAAAGCGGGTTCGACGCTGCCCCCCAAACGCCATTGAGCGCATTCTCCAGACGCAAGAAAATACCTTGACCGATGCGATGGATGAATTTAATCATTTAAAATCCTCGAAAAATAATCTTAAGCTATAGAAAAATGCGTATAGCCAAATGGTGCATTTTTTGACTTGAGAGCCCCCGACAAAAATCCGAAAACACAGTCCGGTACATTTTCTGCTCGACCTGATATTTCCGCTGTGCCACAAAGCGATCAAGGGATGCAGCGCAAGGCAAAATCGGGCGAAGCGGGTCAAGCAGGGATGGGCGGCTTGCCGTTGCAGCCCAACTCGCAAAAAAGCGGAATTTACATGATGGAGTAAATGAGCATTTTGAGTCCGGTTTTAACGCCGCAATGCGCCCTTCAGCGCTTTGTGACACAGTAGAAATAACCGGTGATCTGGCTATCATTCTTTGCAACGCTAACGGAATTTATGCGAAGGATCCTCAAGTTAAACATCGCCCGGGCGATTCCGTTTTGGGCTGCGGCGATGCTCATACCATATCCACCATATAATGAAAAACGAAACAATAAAACCCATGCCAATCCCATAGAAGTAGCCATAATCCACCCTGTAATTTCCCGTCTTTGTGTCGTAAACCGTGCAAAAAAGCCGCACCTTGTTCGACAGGCCGACAAGTCCGGGCTCCGCGGTCTTGATGTTGTAAACCAGATCTTTTAAGGGTTGCAGCAGTGTCTTGTTGTCAAACTCTTCCCCGTAAATATGGAGGTAGACTTTGCCCCGCCCATCAACAAAAGTCGTCTGTGTTATGTGGTTAAAACCGCCCTCGTCGGCAGGAAAAAAAACAAACCCCAAATCCTTGCTCAGTTTTTTAACCGTGTCCCGGTCGGCGCTGACGAATTCCCAATTAGACAGGTTTACATCCATCCGCTTGGCAAAATCACCCATCGCCTCCGGGGTATCGCTTTCCGTGTCAAAACCGACTGTCAGCACACCGAAGCTGTCTGTCCCCAGCGCTGCTTGTGACAGCTTGAGTGCGCTTAAACTGCGCGTTGTGGTTGCACAGATGATTGGGCAATGGGTATAAATCATGCTGATCACCAGCGGCTTACCCCGATAATCGGATATGCGCACGGTGCGCCCGCTGCGATCCTTGAAACTATAGTCGCCGAGTTGATTGCCTATTGCAGCCTGGCTTATTCGCAGCGCTTCTTTTTCATCAAAAGTCCGGGGTGACGGCTCAGCCGACTGCACCTGCAACTTTACCGTTGGCGTAACTGATTTATCAGGCGTTATACGACTAGCAGCATCCCCGCTCTGCGCCAAATAAAACAGCATTCCGGGCAATAAAACCCCGAAACTTAAAACAGCCAGACTTACCGGTAACAAATAGCGACGCATAATCACACTTTCATGAATTCTTAACTCGCTGAAATGATGTCACACGAGATTAATCAGAGCAAATCAAGAATACTTGACCATTTTAATATGATATATTAAAAACGCAAGCTTAATCTCAAAAGCGCACCTGATTAGTCTTACTGTGTCACAAAGCGCTGAAGGGCGCATTGCGGCGTTAAAATCAGGCTCAAAATGCTCATTTACTACATGTAAACTCCGCTTTTTGCGAGTTGGGCGGCAACGGCAAGCCGCCCATCCCTGCTTGACCC
>JACREB010000204.1 GCA_016218475.1 Nitrosomonadales bacterium
AATCGCATTGCCATCAAAATAAGTAAATAAATTCAATCTGTTACTGTTGTGGAAATCCAAGTATTAAAAGATTTGAATCACGCAACAATTTGATTATTATCACATCTTAAGACTTACCGTAATTATATGGATACCCCATAAATAAAATCATAAGCACCCTCGCGCTTAAGTGGGGCTGCGCAAAAGAATGTGGCCTCTTGTCATACATAATAATTTCACTGCCACTTTCAATATGCCCTACGTAAATATCAAGATCACCGAAGAGGGCGTTACCTCCGAGCAGAAGGCCAGGCTCATTGAGGGCGTGACCAACCTGCTCAAGGATGTGCTCGGCAAGAATCCGGCGACGACCATGGTCGTCATTGACGAGGTGCCGACGGACAACTGGGGCGTGGCCGGGGAGCAGGTTTCCGCGCGCCGGAAGCGCGGCCTGTAGCGCTACGAAAGCTGGTTATTTAGATTTCGTCATTCCGGCGAAGGCCGGAATTCAGTAGCTTCAATACGCTGGACACCGGCCTTCGCCGGTGCGACGGATTTTTTGAGGCGCATGACAGATTGTGAGCTATGCGGAATCAGAATTTTCTTTAACGTCAAACGCAACACCATAATCTCCATGTACATCCCCAAACATTTCGAACAGCCGCGCATCGAGGCCATGCACGAGTTGATGCGTGCGCAGCCGCTGGCGACGCTGGTCACGCTGTCTTCCGGCGGGCTGGAGGCGAACCATATTCCGCTGCATCTCACAGATGCGCCTGCGCCGTTCGGCACGTTGCGCGGCCATGTGGCGCGCGCCAATCCGCTGTGGCGCGATTTCGCGCAAGAGGTCGAGGCGCTGGCGATCTTTCACGGCCCGGATGCCTACATCACGCCGTCCTGGTATGCGACGAAGCAGGAAACCGGGAGGGTTGCGCCTACCTGGAATTACGCCGTGGTTCATGCCTATGGCACGCTGCGCACCATCGACGATGCGGTCTGGGTGCGCGAACATCTCGAAACGCTCACCGACCACCATGAAGTGAACTTGCCCAAGCCGTGGGCGGTATCCGACGCGCCCCGCGAGTTCACCGACGAGCTCATCAAGGCAGTTGTCGGGACTGAAATTGTCATCACCCGGCTAACCGGCAAATGGAAAGCGAGCCAGAATCAGCCCGCGCAAAACCGGGCAGGGGTGATTGAAGGGTTGGGCGGTTGCGCGCACCGCGATGCGGCGGAAATGGCGGCGCTAGTTGAGGCGGCCAGGAAGGATGCACGTTGAATAGAGGCAAGCCTGGCCGGAGCGCAAGGTCGGGCTACGCCCGACATGGTGGGCAAAGCCCACCCTACGTTATGTCCGTTTATGTTGTGAATTGGAGCAGGCCGATTACAGCTTGAGGAAATGCTCGCGGTAGTGGCGCAGTTCCTGGATGGATTCGTAAATATCGGCCAGCGCTTCGTGCTTGCCGTGCTTTTTCATGCTTTGCACGACTTCCGGTTTCCAGCGTTTCGCGAGTTCTTTGACGGTGCTCACGTCGAGGTTGCGGTAGTGGAAGTAGGCCTCGAATTTGGGCATCCAGCGCGCCAGGAAGCGCCGGTCCTGGCAAATGGAGTTGCCGCACATCGGCGAGACGTTGACCGGCACATGTTCCTTGAGGAACTCGACCATTTGCGCTTCCGCTGTGGCCTCGTCCAGCGTGGAGGCTTTCACTTTTTCGGTCAGGCCGGATTTGCGGTGGGTGGATGTGTTCCATGCGTCCATGTTGTCCAGCACGCTGTCCGGCTGATGCACCACCAGCACCGGAGCTTCTGTGACGACCTCAAGGTTGCTGTCGGTGACGACAATGGCGAGTTCGATTATCCGGTCGGTATCCGGGTTGAGTCCGGTCATCTCCACATCTAACCAGACAAGGTTGTTTGGATTCTGTGCCATAATTCGTGCGCCTTAACATGATCTGCAAGGCGCGTATTGTGGCATAACTGCACCTCCCGGGAAAACTGAATTTACATCCCATGACAGCGGCCCTATTCACATTTATATTCGGCGCGGCGCTATTGCTGACGACGCTTGTCAAGCTTTGGCTGGCGCGCCGCCATCTGGCGCATATCGCCGCGCATCGCGCCGCGGTGCCGGACGCGTTCCGCGAAAAAATCCGGTTGGCCGACCACCAGAAGGCGGCCGACTACACCTCGGCAAAGGCGCGCTTCGCGATGCTCGGCGCGCTGTTCGATGCCGCGCTGTTGCTGGCTTTCACGCTGGCTGGCGGCATTCAGGCCATCGCCGATATCTGCAATGGCTGGTTCGGTTCGCCGCTCGCGCGGGGCATGGCGACCATCGTTGCGGTGCTGCTGCTTTCGTCGTTGCTGGAAACCCCGTTCAGCCTGTACCGCACCTTTGTCATCGAGGCGCGCTTCGGCTTCAATAAAATGACCTTGGCGCTCTACCTGATCGATGCGCTGAAGAGCCTGCTGCTGGGCGCGGTGCTCGGCCTGCCGCTGCTGTTTGGCGTGCTTTGGCTGATGGAGCGCATGGGCGAATACTGGTGGTTTTACGTGTGGCTGGTGTGGGTGGTGTTCAACCTGATTATCCTGTTCATCTACCCGTCGTTTATCGCGCCGCTGTTCAACAAGTTCACGCCGCTGCAGGATGAGGCGATGAAAGCACGCATCGAAGCATTGCTCGGTAAATGCGGCTTTACCGCAAAGGGGTTGTTCGTGATGGACGGCTCGAAACGCAGCGCGCACGGCAACGCTTATTTCACCGGTTTCGGCAAAACCAAGCGCATCGTATTCTTCGATACGCTGCTGGAGCGGCTGAGCGGCACTGAGGTCGAGGCCGTGCTGGCGCATGAGTTGGGGCACTTCAAATGTCGCCATGTGATGAAGCGTATCTCGGCGACCTTTGCCATAAGCCTCGGATTCCTGTGGCTGCTCGGACAATTGATGCGGACCGATTGGTTTTATCAGGGGCTGGGAGTCAACCATTCGACAAGCTCGGGGCAAGGCTCGCCCACTGCGTTGGCGCTGCTGCTGTTCTTCATGACGCTGCCGATTTTCAGTTTCCTGTTGAATCCGCTGCTGTCGGCCTATTCGCGCAAACACGAGTTCGAGGCCGACGTTTATGCCGCCAGGCAAACCAACCCGGCCGATTTGGCGAACGCGCTGGTGAAACTGTATCAGGATAACGCCGCCACGCTCACCCCTGACCCGCTATATTCCGCGTTCTACGATTCGCATCCGCCCGCCGCCGTGCGCATCGCACGTCTTAATGCGCGGTGAGGGGGAAACATGAATATGCGCGATATGACCGGTAATTCCATTTCTATATCAAACGTGCATTTTGTAGGGGTGCGCCAGCACAAACTGGCGAGTGATAGTCGGTGAAAGTCCGATACAAGAAAGAAATGGAAATGGAATTACTTCTTCGATCCCAATCCCTGTTGCAGCGCTTCCTTGAGTAGCGGCACCGACGGGGCGCGGCGCAGGCGTAGCGAATGCTCATCCAGCGCGTCCAGAGCCGCCATCAGGCTGGGCAAGTCGCGGCTACCGTGGCGCAGCAGGTATTGGGCGACTTCCGGTGGCAGGGTGAATCCTCTCGCCTGCGCATGTTGTGATAGCGCCTCGGCTTTTTCTTCATCGTTCAAACCGTGCACCTGATACACCAGACCCCATCCCAGGCGGGTGCGCAGGTCGTCGCGCAGTTGGAGATGCAACGGCGCCTGTTTGCCGCTGACCAGCAACATGCCGCCGCTGTCTCGCATCCGGTTGTAGAGATCGAACAGCCCGATTTGCGCGGCATCGTCGAGGCGTTCGACATCATCCACCGCCACTACTTCGGCAAACTGCGGCACGCTGCCCTGCGCATAGGCTACGCTGTGTTGTGTGTCCAATGCGGCGTCCATGCAGGCTTGCAGCAGATGACTCTTACCGCTGCCGGTTTCGCCCCACAGGTAAAAAATCCGCTCGCTGCTGTTGTCCGCCAGCGCGTGGCGCAACGCCGACAGCAATTCGAGATTGCGCCCTGCGACAAAATTGTCGAGGGTCGGCTGGCTGTCGGGAGCAATATCCAGAAGTAACTGGCTCACGGTTTACGATACATTTCACTGGCGAGATACCACGCCTTGCCGTGGCGCAACGCGACCAACAGGATGGCGGACAGCGGCAGCGCCAGCAGCAGGCCGAAGAAGCCGAACACCTGGCCGAAGGCGAGCAACGCAAAGATCACCGCCAGCGGATGCAGGCCGATGCGGTCGCCGACCAGCCACGGCGTGACCGCCATGCCCTCCAGCAATTGCCCCGCGCCGAATGCCGCCCACACCCACAGCACGCCACCGAAGCTTGGGAACTGCATCAGTGCCGCCAGCGTCGCGAGCGACAGGCCGATGATCATGCCCAGATAAGGCACGAACACCAGTATTCCGGCGAGGATGCCGACCGGCAGCGCGAATTCCAGCCCGGCCAGCCACAATGCCACAACGTAATAGAGGCTCATCAACAGCATCACCGAAATTTGCCCGCGCAGAAATTCCGCCAGCACGCCGTCCACCTCGCCCGCGATTTCGCGCACCTTGCTGTGCCAATGGCGCGGGATCAGCTCGTCGAGCCGCGCGGCCAGCGCATCCCAGTCGCGCAGCAGGTGGAACATCGCCAGCGGGATCAGCAGCAGGTTGACCAGCACACCGACGATTGCACCACCGCCGCTGCCGAGCCACGGCAACAGTTTGCCCGCCATCCCGCCCGCGCTTTGCCAATGGCTGAGCAGCAGGTTTTTCAGCGCCTGGCTGTCCCATTCAACGCTGATCCCGAGCCATTGCTGCAACTGCGGCAACAGGTGTGCGCGCGCCGCTTCGATCCAGTCCGGCAGGCGTGTCACGAACAGGCTGATCTCCTTTTCCAGCAGCGGCAGCATAATCAGCAGCAGCAAACCGAACAGCAGCAGCAAACCGCCCATCACCAGCGCCACCGCCAGTGTGCGCGGGATTTTGTGAATACTGAGCCTCCGCACCAGCGGGTTGCAGATGTAGGCGAGGATGCCCGCCGCAACGAACGGCGTGAGTATCGGGCTGAGCAGATACAGCAGCAGGGCAACGACTGATGCGAACGACAGCCACTGCATGGCGGCAAAGCGGGGCGGATTAAAGCGAGGCTGGGGCATTTCGGGTAAAATTCGCGGGAAAACGTGCAGCACTTTACCTTTAAGGAAGCGAGAACTCAACTTGAGCCGATCCGATTCACTGTCTTACCGCGATGCCGGAGTGGACATCGACGCGGGCGACCGCCTAGTCGAGAATATCAAACCGTTCGCCAAACGCACCCTGCGCCCGGAAGTGATCAACGGCATCGGCGGTTTCGGCGCGCTGGTGGAAATCTCCAAAAAATACCGCGAGCCGGTGCTGGTGTCCGGCACCGACGGCGTCGGCACCAAACTCAAACTCGCCTTCGAGCTGAACCGCCACGACACGGTCGGCATCGACCTGGTCGGCATGAGCGTCAACGACATACTGGTGCAGGGCGCGGAACCGCTGTTCTTCCTCGATTATTTCGCGTGCGGCAAGCTCGACGTGGAGGCCGCCACCGAAGTCATTAAAGGCATTGCCGCTGGCTGCGAACAGGCAGGATGCGCGTTGATCGGCGGTGAGACCGCCGAGATGCCCGGCATGTATCCGCCCGGTGAATACGACTTGGCCGGTTTTGCCGTCGGTGTGGTGGAAAAAGCCAACATCATCAGCGGCGCCGACATCAAGGCGGGCGATACGGTGATCGGCCTCGCCTCGAACGGCGCGCACTCCAACGGCTATTCGCTGGTGCGCAAGATCATCGAACTCTCCGACACCGACCTCGATGTGAGATTCGACGGCGAACGCACGCTGGCCGATTGCATCATGGCTCCGACGCGCATCTACGTGAAGCCGTTGCTGGCGCTGATGCAGTCCCTCACCGTGAAAGGCATGGCGCATATTACCGGCGGCGGCCTGCTGGAAAACGTGCCGCGCGTGTTGCCGGAAAATGTCGTCGCGCAACTGGACGGCAAGGCGTGGCGCACCCCCATATTATTTGACTGGCTGCGCGAGATGGGCAACGTCGCACAGCAGGAGATGTACCGCACCTTCAACTGCGGCATCGGCATGGTGGTGATCGTGGACAGGAACGATGCGGATGCGGCGCTGGCCCAGATCAATGCCGCCGGAGAAACAGCAACGGTCATCGGCGCGATCCGCCAGCGTCAGGGTAACGAGGCGCAGACACAGGTCAGTTTGTAAATCTGAATCCCTACCTCCTGATTAATCTTACTGTGTCACATAGCGCTGAAGGGCGCATTGCGGCGTTAAAATCGGGCTCAAAATGCTCATTTACGCTATGTAAACTCCGCTTTTTCACCCGATTTTGCCTTGCACTGCATCCCTTGATCGCTATGTGACA
>JACREB010000014.1 GCA_016218475.1 Nitrosomonadales bacterium
AGTGCAAGGCAAAATCGGGCGAAGTGGGTCAAGCAGGGATGGGCGGCTTGCCGTTGCCGCCCAACTCGCAAAAAGCGGAGTTTACATGTAGTAAATGAGCATTTTGAGCCTGATTTTAACGCCGCAATGCGCCCTTCAGCGCTTTGTGGCACAGTAAGAATAGAAGTACCCATTTTTACTGGCATCAAGCTGCAATCAGCATGGATAAAGGCTTACAGCGATGCAGATACTTTGTTGCCCACGCGGACGGAAAGAACTTTAAATTTCCATCAGCACCAACCCGCATAAAATGTGAAAATGGAAAGCTGACCCTCACACCACAATAACATGATGCCTTCCACCTCACCATCTCAGTCAGCCACCACGCGGCGCTTATCCCCTCTGCGTAATCTGTGGCCTTTCCTGCAACCCTATCGCGGGCGTGTCGCGCTGGCTTTCGTGCTGCTGTGCCTCGGTTCCGTGACCATGTTGCTGGTGCCGCTGGCGTTCCGCGACCTGATCGATTTCGGTTTCGGGCAACGGGTAAATACCCCCGGCGGACTGCTGGGCACGTCGAGCCTTAACAGCCATTTTGTCCTGCTGTTCGGTCTGGCAATCCTGTGGGCACTGACCGTGGCGGCGCGCTATTACACCCTGACCTGGGTCGGCGAACGGGTCACGGCGGATTTGCGCAGCGCGGTGTATGCGCGGATGCTGCTGCAATCGCCGCAATTCTTCGAGACCGTGCAGACCGGCGAAGTGCTGTCGAGGCTGACGGGCGACACCACGCTGATCCAGTCCCTGATCGGCAGCTCCGTTTCGATGGGCTTGCGCAGCCTGTTCCAGTTTATCGGCGGCATGGTCATGCTGGCGGTCACCAGCTTTTACCTTTTCTCCCTGAACCTCGGCCTGATGGCATTGCTGATGCTGCCGATCTTCGCCGTCGGTCGCAAGGTGAAGAAGCTGTCGCGCGAATCGCAGGACAAAATCGCCGACGCCTCGGCGCTGGCCGGCGAGATACTCAACGCGATACCGACGGTGCAGGCCTATACGCAGGAACGGCAGGAAACCGGGCGTTTCGCCGGTCGCGCGGAAGCGAGTTTCGCCGCCGCGATCCGGCGCTCGCGCGTGCGCGCCGCGCTGACCGCCCTGATCATTGCGGCGTCGATGGGCGCCATCATTTTCGTGCTGTGGGTCGGCGCAAACCAGGTGCATGAAGGCAGCATGACCGGCGGACAACTGGCCTCGTTCATCCTCTATGCGGTGCTGGTGGCGGGCAGCGTGAGCACCATGGCGGAAATGTGGGGCGACGTGATGCGTGCATCGGGTGCGGTCGAGCGCCTGCTGGAACTGCTGCATGCGCGGCCTGTTATCGCCGAAGCTGCCGCACCGCAGCCGCTGCAACAGCCCATGCAGGCGGCGCTCCGCTTCGAGCGGGTCAGTTTTCACTACCCGGCGCGCCCGCAACTGGCCGCGCTGGACGGCATCACGCTCGACATCGTTCCCGGCGAAACCGTCGCGCTGGTCGGCCCTTCCGGCGCGGGCAAGACCACGCTGTTCCAGCTCCTGCTGCGTTTCTACGATGTGACGGGCGGCTGCATCCGCCTCAACGGGCAGGACATCCGCCAACTGAGCCTGCGCGACCTGCGCGACAAGATCGCCATCGTGCCGCAAGACCCGGTGATCTTCTCGGACAACGCGCTGGAGAATATCCGCTACGGTCGCCCCGCCGCAAGCGACGCGGAAGTCACCGCCGCCGCGAAGGCGGCGCTGGTGGATGAATTCATCGACCGCCTGCCGGAAGGCTATCAGACCTTCTTGGGCGAACGCGGCACCCGCCTGTCCGGGGGACAACGCCAGCGCATCGCCATCGCGCGGGCGATACTGAAGGACGCGCCGCTGCTGCTGCTCGACGAAGCCACCAGTTCGCTGGATGCGGAATCTGAAATTCTCGTGCAGGAAGGGCTGAATGCCGCCATGCATGGTCGCACCACGCTCATCATCGCCCACCGGCTGTCCACCGTGCAGAAGGCCCATCGCATCGTGGTGCTGGAACACGGCCGCATCGTCGAAACCGGCACACCAGCAGACTTGCGCAAACAGGGCGGCCTTTATGCACGGCTGGCGAGATTGCAGTTTGATGTTTGATGTTTGATGATGCAAGGCACGAAAATGGGGTAATCGGGCAACCCGCGTAGCGGATGCCCACAATTGCGGATTTTAGAGGTACCACGAATCGATCGGTATTTTCCTGATGACCGTTTATCCATAATAATCGACCATTCGTCGCATACAAACGACTGTGTCAGAATAAACTGGTAGTCTTAAAAAACTTGGCAAACTTGCTGAAAGGTAAGGGCGCAAAGTCACCGGCCTAAGGGAAACTATGGTAGCGGGACTGCGGCACGGATGTTCATCCGTGTGCATGAACCAACAGTTTTCCCCAGCGTTTAAAGAATATGCGAAAGGGAAACAGCATGCTCAATTTCACTGAAACTTCCTGCGACGGGAACCTTCCCTGTTGCGGCTTTAATTTTCTGTTTTCCGGAGAACATATCCCGGTTGGATGCTGCAATCATGCTCGCAATACATTGATTACGGTGGTGTCTTTGCAAGATTTAACGGGCCCCGAAAAATGAAAAATTTATTACTGGTAATCGTGTTGGCTGCTGTTGGCGCGGTGTTTCCTGTCAGCGCTTTCGCCAAAATTGATCCCGCCGTATTGGAAAAACAGAGAAAAGAAAACAAAGCCCGGCTGGAAAAAGGAGTGGAACTTCGCATAGGAAAGCCGAAAAAGAGGCTCTTCGGCAGTTCGGAGGTCGAGGTCAAGGCGCGCTCCTTAAAACTTGACGCCATTGCTCCATCACCCCGCCGGGGCGCAAAAACCACTTCGAAAAAACTGGAATCGGCTCTCCCGGCAAAACCAGGGCGCACCGGCTCTGCGACCAAATCAGAGCATAACCAAAAAGGGGTTGCAACACTGGGGGAATAGCGGCAGGTTGTGAAGTACAACCAACCTGCCATTAGCTTTATCTGCTTTCATCTGCTTTCTTTTGTATTTATTTTCATTTATCTGTCTTCATTCACATAGCGCGATACAAAAATCCTCGGTCGCTTCCCGATATTTCCCTTCCGGTTTTTCCTGCGCACCGGACTTGGAGCCTATTTCAGTAGGTTTCATGCTCCACACGATATTCGTGCCTTCACGGGTTGCCGTACAATCCGCCCATGCACACCCAACCCTTTTCCGCACTCACCCCTGATGCCGTGCTCGATGCGCTGGACAGCATCGGCCTGCGTAGCGACAGTCGCCTGCTTGCACTCAACAGCTATGAAAACCGCGTCTATCAGGCAGGCATGGAAGACGGTCCGCCGCTGGTCGCCAAGTTCTACCGCCCCGCGCGCTGGACGGATGCGGCGATCCTGGAAGAGCATGCCTTTGTCACTACACTAAACGAGCGCGAGATTCCGGTTGTGCCCGCCTTGGAAATCGGCGGTCGCACGCTGCACGCCTTCAACGGTTTTCGCTTTTCAGTGTTCGACAAACACGGCGGCCGCGCGCCGGAGATGGGCGACTGCGACACGCTGGAATGGATGGGGCGGTTTATCGGGCGCATCCATGCGGTCGGCGCGCTGGAGCCTTACCGGCATCGCCCCACGCTGGACATTCGCAGCTTCGGCATCGAGCCAAGCGAATATCTGCTGGCGCACGACTTCATTCCGGCGGAACTGATCGAGGTTTATCGCGGCGTGGTCGCACAGGCTATGGATGGTGTGCGGCGCTGCTTCGAGCGCGCGGGCGCGGTGCGCGCATTGCGCCTGCACGGCGACTGCCATGCAGGCAACGTGCTGTGGACGGATGCCGGCCCGCACTTCGTCGATTTCGACGATAGCCGCATGGGACCGGCGATTCAGGACTTGTGGATGCTGCTGTCCGGCGAACGCGCCGAACAGACACAGCAACTCGGCGACCTGCTGACGGGTTATGAGGATTTTTACGATTTCGATCCGCGCGAACTGTATCTGATCGAAGCGCTGCGCACGTTGCGCCTGATCCATTATTCGGCATGGGTCGCGCGGCGCTGGGACGACCCGGCCTTCCCTGCGGCTTTTCCCTGGTTCAATACGCAACGCTACTGGCAGGACCGGATACTGGAATTGCGCGAACAGATCGCGCTGATGGATGAACCGCCGCTGTGGGTGATGTAGGGGCGCGAATTGTTTGGAAACGCGGCATAATAAACAGCAATTGAAACGATGCAAACCGGCCATGTCCCAACATACCATTGATATTCCAACCGACGGCAGCATGAGTCCCAAGGCCTGGTATCAGGCCCACAGCAAATTGCCGGGTTTTATTTACGATGCAGCCCAAGCCTCCGCGATTGATGAATTGGACGCGCTGTGGCATCAACTGATGGAGTTCAAGGCGAAGCGCAACCGCTTTCTGGGGCGCAGCCTGCGCAGCCCTGATGTGCCATACGGCCTGTATCTGTGGGGCGGGGTCGGGCGCGGCAAGACATTCCTGATGGATGCGTTTTACGACTGTCTGCCATACCGTCGCAAACGCCGCATCCATTTCCACAATTTCATGGCCGAGGTTCATCACGAGATGAAGGCTCTTGCCGGGAAAAAAGATCCGCTGGCCGCCCTCGCCGACAACATCGGAAAATCTACCCGTGTGTTGTGCCTGGACGAATTTCATATCGACGATATTGCCGATGCGATGATTCTGGGGCGGCTGGTGGCGGCGATGCTGGAGCGCGGCGTGGTGCTGCTGACCACCTCCAACTATCCGCCCGACGGCCTGTATCCGCACGGCTTGCAGCGGCAAAACTTTTTGCCCGCGATTGACCTGCTCAAGCGCAAACTGAAGGTGTTGAACGTGGATGGCGGCAACGATTATCGCCTGCGTACGATGGCCCGCGAACCGATGTTTCTCGTGGCTCCCGATGCCGATGGCGATGCCGAAAATGAGGCGCGCATGGAAGCCTTGTTCGGGCGGATAGCCGGAGGGATGCAACTCGGCGAGCAGTCCATCGAAATCATGGGGCGTCCGATCCCGGTAAAAAAAGCCGCGCGCACCGTGGCGTGGTTCGATTTCAATGAGCTGTGCTGCGGGGCGCACGCGCAGGAAGAATATCTGGAGATCGCCCACCGCTACCCTACCGTGTTTTTATCGCACATCCCGCAAATGACCGCCGAGCAAGCCTCCGAAGCGCGCCGCTTTACCTGGCTGGTGGATGTGTTTTACGACAACAACGTCAGGCTGGTGGCTTCATCGGCGGCCGCACCGCAAGAGCTTTACACCGAAGACACGGCGTCCGGCGAATTTACCCGCACCGCCAGCCGCCTGACCGAGATGCAATCCCGGCATTACCTCGAACAGCCGCATCACTCGCAAAACGTGACGTTGTAGGAGCGGGCCATGCCCGCGAATAGGAAATAATCGCGAGCTGCTTCGACAGAACTGTAGGATGCGGTGAGCTTGCGAACCGCATCATTTGACACGCGAGCGATGCGGTTGCAACGCAGCGAAGCCGTAGGATGTGGTGAACCCTTCGATTAACTCAGGAGAGCCTTGCGAACCGCATCAATCGCGAACGACGCGGTTCGTACCTCACCGCATCCTACCGGGCTCATTCATTTCAGGTCAAACAGATATTCGGTATCGGAACCCTGGGGTAATTGCAGCGGTGATTTCCACATGTGTTTTTTGAACTCTTCGTCAGACATGCTTAAAACGTAATTACGAACTTTGTCCGTTGGTGTAAATTTTCGCCCTTCCCTGAAATTTCTAAAAAATTCGTCGATTTCAGCTTTGCCTGGAACCGGTTTTTTCACAGCCGGAGCAGCGCTTGTGGCTCTTGGTGTCACAGGGTTCCTGTCGCGCAACGAGTACTCTGAAAGGACAATCATGCGCTTGAGTCCGGCGTTGTCGGGATCGCGGTTGAGGGCGTCCTGAAACCAGGCTTTGGCGGCCATCCAGTCGCGCTCCATGACGGCCTGGTAACCTTTGCGGACACGGTCGCTGACACCGGGTGGTGCGGACGCGTACGCGGCGGCAATGGCGCGGTCCAAATCTTTCGGCAAACCCGATGGCACGTTGCGCGCATCCACCACCATGGGGTCGCCGGATGGGGGCGCGGGTTGCGCGCCGGTCTTCCGGTCGGCGTGATCGCTGCCTTTGAGCTCTTTCGGGCCGCTGCCGCCCGAGTCGAACCCGCCGCTCATGAGGCCGGAATTGTCCGCGCCCGAGAGGCCTTTCAGTTGGCTCATCGCCGAGCCGGACGATCCCATGAGCGAGTTGGCCGACGCGTCGCGGTCGCGTATGAACGCGGCGTCTTTCTGGCGTTTCTCCTCGGCCCGGCGCTTCTCCTCGGCCAGACGTTCGCGCTCGACGCGCTCCGCTTCCGCCTGGCGCTGGCGTTCGGCTGCGGCTTCCGCCTTCTGGCGTTGGCGCTCCGCTTCCGCCTGCCGGCGCTGCCTCCGCCCGAAGAGCCTCCAGAGCAGGGGCTAGCGAGAGTAGGGCTGCATCCCATGTCGCGCCCACCCCCCATCGCTGGGTCTGATGCAAAACAGGCAACCCCCAGCATTGCCCAAAGCGCCGCACGCATCTTGATGTGGTATGTGTGTTCCATTTTTTTCTCCTTCAGCGTTTAACTTTCGTAGGGCGGGTTCTACCCGCCATTATTAACATCCAACATCATTCACCAAACTCCGCCCCGGTTTCCCCATCATCTCGTACAACGGCGGATATAACTCGCCCTTGCCTGCGTGCCGTTCTATTGGCAGCCCCCGTCGGGGCGCAGGCATTTTCTCCATCATCAGCTTTCCTTCTTCAGCCTTTTGCGCGCCACCGCCTCGGGAAGTTGCTTGTAGTTTTCCTTGCTGGCGATGCGCTTCCCGGATTTTTTCTCCAGGTCGCGCCGCGCCCGCCCTGCTACTGCGCCGCCTTTCGAGGCCACATCGCGGTTTTCGGTATAGCCTTGCGCGTCTTTATTGCGCGCAATTTCGGTGGTGGAGGCTTCGCCCAGCATGGTGAAGATCAACTCCAGGTCATTCATGTGGTCGCGCAGATTGTCCGCCGGTTTATCGAGGCTCTTGAACGCCTTGTATTCGGCGGGGGTCATGCCGAAAGTGGCACGGCTGATTTCGGCGGTGAGAATGGAGTATTCGCGCTGTTCCTTCACGCCGCGCTTTTTCCATTCGTTGGTCAATTCGTCGCGGATGGCGATGCCGCGCACGCGCTTCTCGATCCATTCGTCGCTGTAACCCTTGGCCTTATAAAGCTCGCGCATCCGTGCGGCGGCCAGCTCCGGATTTTCGATTTCTTCCAGCCGCTCATAACCCACCTTGGCCAGCCAGCGTTTGAAGGGTTCTGCCTTGGGCGAGGGAATGGACTGGATGAGCCGAAGCAATTGCTCGGTATCCGCCACATCGGTGAGCCGTTGTTTTCCATCGGGTGCGGTCATTTTCAAAGCGTTACAGTTTGTAACGCTTTCATTGCCCTCGGCCAGCAGCCGTTTTTTCAGCACCCTCCAATAGACTTGGGGATTCTGGCTCTCAGTCAGGGCCGCAACAACATCCACGACGGCAAAATACCAGCGCTGCGCTTTGTCGTCCCAGGCCGAACGGATATACTTCGATTCAAACAGCTTGATATTGCTCATGACGCCAATCTCCCATGATCGTCTTGCCCGGTATCCGCCACATCGGTGAGCCGTTGTTTTCCATCGGGTGCGGTCATTTTCAAAGCGTTACAGATTCTGGCTCTCCGTCAAGGTTTCGTAGGTGCATTCCATGCACCATGGAGCACCCTACACTTATTGCCCTGACTTCACGCGCTTGACCGAGCGCGACCCACCGTAGCGAAAAAGGATATTTGAGACGACACCATTACCGGATTATTTGCCCCCATTTATCAACTTCACAGCCGCAAGTGCCGCATGCCCAGCCACCCCAGAGCGCTTGGCGCAAGCTTGCCGGAATTCGTGTTCGTGGTAGCCCATTGCCACAGTTCGGGCACACGGGTTTAGCCAAATTTATGCCCATCACACCCTTCTTCGCGAGGCTACTCCCGACAACCCATGCGCACACCAAAACTGTGGCGGCAATTAACAATATAAATAAGATATCTGACATGTTTCCCTCCAATATGATTAGCGCTATGCACAACGAGACGGTAGAAAAAACTTCATACCTGTTACTGGTACACCCACCACTACAACAACATTATTCACATTCAACTTCACTCGCTAAATTCAAAGCACAGCGTTTGGAAAAATCCGCACCGCCATCCGGCAAACGCCAGATACAATGCAGGTGTTCCGGCAACAACACCCACGCCACAACCGCAAACGGCAAGCTCGCTTTTGTAGGTTGGGTGGCGCGCAGCAAAACCCAACAATTATTTCCGCCGGCATCAAATGATGGGTTGCGCTTCGCTTCACCCATCCTACGCTCGCTTGCTCCGGGTACATGGGCGCGGCGGTATTCGGTCATGATGGTTGCCCGTTTACGAATAGGTTATGCAAGCGATACGGTTGCAATGCAATGAAGCCGTAGGATGTGGTGATAACCAGCCACTTAGCAATCGTTTTTTGATTGCTTAGTGGAATGGCTAGTTCCATCAGGAACGAACCGCATCATTTGTCATGCGAGCGATGCGGTTCCTTCGTGTGTCAACTCTGCATCGAGCTTGCTCGATAGCAGATTGCCTGACTTTGTTGCACCGCATCCTACCTTTCTTAATTCGTTGGGGGCTGCGCCCCCAAACCCCCATCAAACCAAAACCCCTGCTCTTTTCTACGGCCTCGTAAATATCACGAGGGGTAAAGGGTTGGCCGAGGGTGACGCGATAGGCAGCATTCGTTTCTCCCATGTCGAAGCTGCCCGCCGGGATCACGGCCATCTCGGGGCAGTCCGGGCAGTCGCGGAAGATCGCGCCGGGTTTGCCCGTCGCCTGCCATTTTTTATTGCGGTACTCGACCTAATAGAGCCGGTCCTTGATGTCCTTGTTGTCGGGCAGGGCCAGCCGCGCGAGATTGAGGCCGCGCAGCGCGGCCTCGTAATTCTCCGCCTTGTCCTGCGCCACGCCGAGGTTGAAATAGGCGACGCCCCACCACGGCGCGGCCAGCGCCGCCTGCCCGAATTCCTTCGCGGCCTCCGCGTAGTCCGCAAGCGATTTCGCGCCCGTGAAAGCCGCCGTGCCATACGCCAGATGGCGCTCGGCTTCCTCCGGTATCGCGGGGGCGGGCTTGAGCGTCGCTGCAAGCCTGATGATCTTTTCGCGCAGGGCGTCGTCGTCGGGGGATTGCTGCAATTGCCCGACCATCTGTTGCAGTTGTTCGCTTGAGGATTGGGCAGTGGCAATGTTCGCCAGCAGCAACCCGAATATCAGAACCAGAAAATTTAGTGCGGATTTCATGCGGCCTCTCCCTGAAACGGGCTTGGTAAATATGCCAGCCCTGATGATGAAATCCGCCATGCCCGTTCCCTCTCCCCATCCCTACCCATGAACCTCAATCTAACTGATTGATTTTATTAGAACCGTGTAAGCGCAAAATTATGCTCATTCTTCTATACAGTCTCCGGTTCATGGGACTCAATTCGGGCGAAAAAATTGGCGACTGCGTTCTCTCCCGCAAG